>JAJUHI010000278.1 GCA_029267955.1 Sporobacter termitidis
CCAGGTGACCATCATCACCGACAAGGCGCAGGTTGAAAAACTCCTGGCGGAGGAGGCGATGCCCCGCTATACGGCCCGGGACGAGCGTCTAAACGCCATGACCGACGAGAGCGTGGACACCTTCTACACCTGTACCCTCTGTCAGTCCTTCGCCCCGTCCCACTGCTGCGTGGTGACCCCCGAGCGGCTTGGCCTCTGCGGCGCCGTGTCCTGGCTGGACGCCAAGGCCACCAAGGAGCTGACCCCGGCCGGTCCCTGCCAGCCGATTGCCAAGAAGGGCTGCATCGACGAGCGGACGGGCATGTACGAAGAGGTCAACAAGATGGTAAACAGCGCCACCCACGGCGCGCTGGAGCGCGTCACCCTCTACTCCATTCTGGAAGACCCCATGACCAGCTGCGGCTGCTTTGAATGCATCTGCGGCATCATGCCGGAGGCCGGCGGCGTCATCGTCACCAACCGCGAATATGCTGGCATCACCCCCACGGGCATGACCTTCGGCGAGCTGGCGTCCATGACGGGCGGCGGCGTGCAGACCCCGGGCTTTATGGGCCACGGCCGCCACTTCATCTCCTCGAAGAAGTTTATCGCCGCGGAGGGCGGCGTCAAACGCATCGTCTGGATGCCCAAGGAGCTCAAGGACGACGTGGCCGAGCGGCTGAACAAGACCGCCAAGGAGCTGTACGGCATCGACAACTTCACGGATATGATCTGCGACGAAACGATCGCCACCGACAGCGAGGCCGTCCTGGCGTTCCTGCGGGAGAAGGGCCATCCGGCGCTGGAAATGGAACCGATCATGTAAGATACGGCGGGCGGTCCGTACCGCAGCCGCCGTTTCAGTAACCTGTTGGGAGTTTGTATGCATAAAGTTATCTTTCAATTTGAGGGCGGCGGAGATGTCACAATCTTCGCCGCTCCCGGCGAAAACCTGCTGGAGCTTGCCCGAAAGGCCAATGTGGTCATCGACGCGCCCTGCTCCGGCAACGGCTCCTGCGGCAAATGCCGCGTCCAAATCATGGAGGGCGACTTAAAGAGCAAAAAGTCCCTGCATCTGGAGGACGCCGAGTTTGACCAGGGCTGGCGCCTGGCCTGCAACAGCACCGTTAAATCCGACGTGAAGGTGCTGGTGCCGGACATCGCCTCCGCCTACAAAAGCCGGATGAAAACAGCCGACCTGTCCTCCCCGGCGGAGGTCAAGATCTTCACCGAGCTGCAGGCCGAGCTCCAGCGCGCCGGGCTCCGCAAAGGCGGCTGCATCCGCACCTTCTCCGTCCGGATGGACATGCCCACGCTGGAAGACACCATGCCGGACAACGAGCGCTTTTCCCGCGCGGTGATGGAGGCTACCGGCGCAAGCCACGTGGTCATCCCCTACTTTATCCTGAAAAAGCTGCCCGACCTATTGCGGGACAATGATTTCGCCCTGCGCTGCACCGGCGAGCTGTTTGACGGCACCATGGAAATCCTCGACCTGTCCAGCGATACCGGCACCGCTCCCGTCTGCGGCCTGGCCGTCGACATCGGCACCACGACGGTTTCCGCCGTGCTGGTGGACATGAACAGCGGCGAGATTCTCTCCAAGGCCAGCGCCGGCAACGGCCAGATCCGCTACGGCGCGGATGTGATCAACCGCATCATCGAGCAGCAGAAGCCCGGCGGCGTGGAAAAGCTCCAGAAGGCCATCATCGACGAGACACTCCTGCCCCTCATCGACACCCTGTGCGCCGACGCGAATGTCCCGAAAAAGCGCATTTTCCATATGACGGTGGCCTCCAACACCACGATGAACCACCTGCTTTTAGGCCTCAACGCCGATTACCTGCGCACCGAGCCGTACATCCCGGCGTTTTTCCAGGTACGCCCGATTCTCACCCGTGCCCTGGGCATCGAGCTGGCGCCGGCGGCCAAGCTCAGCCTGGCGCCGAACATCGGCAGCTATGTGGGCGGCGATATCACCGCCGGGGCATTGGCGTCCATGATCTGGAACAAGCCGGAGCTCTGCATGCTCATCGACCTTGGCACCAACGGCGAGATCGTCTTCGGCAACAGCGAGTTTCTCATGTCCTGCGCCTGCTCGGCCGGCCCCGCCTTCGAGGGCGGCGACATCTCCTGCGGCATGCGCGCCACCCACGGCGCCATCGAGGCGATCACCATCGATGGCGAAACCATGGAGCCGAACATGACGGTCATCGGCGGCATCCGGCCCGTCGGCCTCTGCGGCTCCGGCATCATCGACCTGATTGCCGAGCTGTTCCGGACGGGCATCATCAACGGCAAAGGCAAGTTTGTCAGGGAAGGGCGCCGCGTCATCCGCGACGAGTTCGA
>JAJUHI010000279.1 GCA_029267955.1 Sporobacter termitidis
CTGGTGGACGGATTTTCGGGGGCCGATCACGGGAAATAGACGAGCCCTTTCGCGAAGAGAAAGGCTGACGAGAGGCTGTTGTCCACCGGGCGCAAACCCGCTATACTGTGAGCCGTCATGAGAGAATTTCCCCTTACATTAAGCCAATTTATCATTCGCGGCCAAGCCGCCTATCAAAGTGCGACCGGCGAGTTTTCGACGCTCTTGACACAAATCGGTTTGGTCGGAAAGTTGATCGCGCATGATCTTCGACGCGCGGGACTCATTCCGATTCTGGGCACGACCGGCGGGACGAACGTCCAGGGCGAGGCCGTCAAAAAGTTGGACGAGATTGCCAACGACGATTTCGTCAAGGTGTTTCGTCACAGCGGGTGCGTCTGCGCCGTGGCGTCGGAAGAAATGGAGCGGCCGCTCATGTTGCAGGAGAATTGGCCGCAGGGCAAATATCTGTTGCTTTTTGATCCGCTGGACGGCTCTTCCAATACGGACAATAACATGCCCCTCGGAGCCGTTTTTTCCGTGCTCAAACACGGGTGCGCCGATCGGTCGCCGCGGGAAGACGATCTGCTTCGACCGGGAACAGAACAAGTTGTAGCCGGCTATCTCCTCTATGGATCGAGCACTATGTTGGTGTTCACGCTGGGACAAGGAGTTTACGGCTTCACGCTCGATCCCGACACCGGCGAATACTTACTGTCGCACGATCGGATCAAAATGCCGGACCGGGGCAAGGTGTACGCGGCCAACGAAGGGAACGTTCACCGATGGCAGCCTGGCGTGAGGCGATATGTGGAGTCGCTGAAAGTCAGCGGCAAGGCGACAGGCCGTCCCTATAGCAGCCGCTATTCGGGTTGCCTGGTCGCCGACGTCCATCGGCTGTTGCTCGGCGGGGGAATCTATCTGTATCCCGGAGAGACGGATAAGCCTGAAGGAAAGCTTCGGCTTTTGTACGAAGCAAATCCGTTGGCGTTGATCGTCGAACAGGCCGGCGGAAAAGCGTCCACGGGGATGGCGCGAATTTTGGAGATAGAGCCCAAGACCTTGCATCAGCGGGTGCCCTTGATCATCGGGAGCCGCCTTGACGTCGAAGAGGCGGAATCCTTCATTCAAGGGAAGGCATAGGCGTATTTTTTTATGGTAGGTTGACGGGGGAGGACACTCTTATGGGAGACCGGGTGCAGGAGATTTTAAGTTGGTACGGCAGCGACAATGCCGGGACAAAAACCAATCTCGCCCGCATGTTGCGATCGGGCAGGCTCGGGGGCACGGGCAAGCTGGTGATTTTGCCGGTCGATCAAGGGTTCGAACATGGACCGGCGAGAAGTTTCGCGCCCAATCCTCCCGGCTATCATCCGCATTATCATTTTCAACTCGCCCTTGACGCCGGCTGTAACGCGTATGCGGCGCCGCTGGGCTTCTTGGAAGCCGGCGCGGCGGACTTCGCGGGGCAGATTCCGTTGATTCTCAAACTGAACAATCATGACGTCCTGCATGAGGACAAAGACCCGCTTCCCTCCGTGACCGGCGGCGTCAAGGACGCTCTTCGGTTGGGCTGCTCCGCGGTGGGCTTTACGATCTATCCAGGTTCCGCCCATTGCAACATCATGTATCAACAGTTGCGGGAGATCGCGGCCGAGGCCAAAGAGCACGGCTTGGCCGTGGTGGTGTGGTCCTATCCGCGCGGCTCCTCGCTGAGCAAGGAAGGCGAGACGGCGATCGACGTGGTGGCCTACGCGGCTCAAATCGCGGCGCAGCTCGGCGCCCACGTCATCAAGGTCAAGCTGCCGACCGCGCATGTGGAACAGGCCGCAGCCAAAAAGGTCTATGAGTCGGCTCAGATTCCGATCAAGACGTTGGCGGAGCGAGTGGCGCACGTGGTGCAAAGCGCGTTCAACGGGAGGCGCATCGTGATCTTCTCGGGCGGGGCCAAGAGCGAGGACAAGCACGTCTTTGAGGAAGTACGGGCGATCCGCGACGGAGGGGGATTCGGCAGCATCATCGGCCGGAATTCGTTCCAGCGACCGAAAGCCGAGGCGATCGCGTTTCTCCATACGATCATGGATATCTACGCGGGTAAGGCTCAATGAGCGACGGCGGACCGATGAAAGGACGGGGGGGGATGATTCAGCCGAATCCAGAGCGCCAGTCGCCGAGGGGAAGCCGAAGCTGGATTCTGGCGGCGGCGTTGATTACGGCGGGGGTGATCATCGGCTTTGTGGTGGCCTCCGACCTCAATTGGATGCCGACCGGCCACGCGGTTCCCGACACCCCGTCCGCGCCGATGGCCAGGCCGGTC
>JAJUHI010000280.1 GCA_029267955.1 Sporobacter termitidis
AATCAGGGCGGCATGGAGCTGATGCTATGAAACAAATAAGGACTTGAGGCCGGAGTCAGATTGATGGTTCCGGCCTTGTCATTGTCAAAATCAAAAGAAAGGACTGAAACCCATGAAACAAAAAGGAATACGCATCGGCGTTATCGCCCTTGTTCTCCTTCTTCTGGTGTGCGGCGTAATCTATACGGCGTACCGCCTGCACCCGGAAGCCTTCATCCGGCAGGATGAAATCATCACCCGCGGTGAGTTTGCCGCCATTCTGGTCCGGAATATACCGCTGGATACCGCAAACGCGGAGAAGGACCCGCCCAGCTTTCCCGACATCGACGGCCACTGGTCGGAGAAAAACATTGAGGCGCTCATCGACGCCGGCATCCTTGACCCTGCCGATTATCCGGACGGCTTCCATCCGGACGACCCCATCACCCGCGCTGAGATCATCAAAATGCTTGTGCGGATCAGCGGAAAGGATGAGGAAGCGAAAAACACTCAGGGGCACAGCGGCTATGAGGACCAAAATGACATCAGGAACGAGGACAAGGGATACCTCATTGTCGGCCGCGAGGACGGCATCGTTGGGGATGCGGACGATAACAAAATCCATCCCAATGATCCTGTGACCAAGGGAGAAGCCGATGATCTGATCGTCAAGGTCCTACCGGAAAACCCCACACCGCCGCCGGCCACACCAACGCCAACGTCTCCTTCACAGACTCCAGCCGCTCCGGACCCGGAGCATCCGACTCCCGAGCCAACGAATCCGGATGAGGATCAGCCGGCTCCGACACCCACGCCGGATAATCCTGGCAATGGTTCCGGGGGCGGTTCGGGAGGCGGCCCATATCATTATCCGGACGCGGAGGTGCGGTTTGAGCTTCCCGCCACCGCCCATACCGACACGGAAATCAAAGTGATGCCCGTTTGGAAATACATGTGCAGCTTCTCCTGGTCGCTGACCAAAACAGCCGTGGACGGCTCCCAACAGCCCGTAGCGCTGGAAGATGCCGTCAGCGGCACCCTCGGCTTGGAGGGCGGCGCCATCAGGTTTAGTCAGGATGGGCAATATACCTTGACCGCCACGGCAAAGAACGCCGGAGGAAAAGAAACCGTGCGGTCCAAACAGATCACGGTCTACCCGGTCATCGATCTGAGCTTTGACCTTCCGGCAAAGACCCACACGGACAAATCGGTTACTCTCACCTTCCAGCCGGAAAAGCTCTACGGCCACGACACTGTATGGACGGCAGCAAAAGACGGAGAAGCCGTTCAGCCGGGCGACGTCCTGGACGGCCAGCTTGGAAGTGAAGGCGGCACTTTTGCGTTCAAAGCCAAGGGTGAATATATGCTGACCGCTGCCATTACGGATGAAACCGGCCGTGTCTTTACCCATACGGAAAACACCAAGGTCTACCCGGTGGCCGGAATCAAATTTACGCTACCAGCTACTTCCCATACGGATAAGATAGTGGAGGTAACCCCGATCTTGACAGAGGCGGACGGCTTATCCGTGATCTGGAGTCTGACCAAGAACGGTGACGCCGCAGTACTTTTCGACGAGTTGGAGGGCTCCTTGACTGATGCTGGCGGCAAAATCCGCTTCAAGGACAAGGGTGTGTACATGCTGACCGGGATGCTCACTGACGAAACCGGCAGAACCTTTGAAGCCTCACAAACCATCACCATCTATCCGGTGGGCTCCATTGGCATCTACTTGCCCGAAATCACACATACGGATACTGCCGTTCGTGTGGAGAGCCGCTTCGAAAACCTTGGCGATGCCGAAATCAGGTGGTCGCTGACCAAAGACGGCAAGGATATCGCTCTTAGCGATGCAGTCCAGGGAGATTTGACCAATGACGGAGGCTACATCCGCATCAAAGAAAAAGGAGAATATGTTCTCAAAGCGGCCTTTACAGACCCCACGGGCAGAAACTACAGCTGCACCGCGCCGGTCAAGGTATATCCCGTTCCGGGCATTTCGTATACCCTGCCGGAAACCGCCCACACCGACGCCATTGTCAGCGTGATTCCGGAAACCTCGGAATTAGGCAGCCTGAAAGTGGAATGGCTGTTGGAGAACGGCTTCGGATTCCAGGATTTTGGGACTTATGTCGATGGAACTCTGAATAACAGCGGTGGTTCCATCCGCTTCAAGCACGCCGGCACCTATGAGCTGATCGCCCGAATCACCGATGAAACCGGGCGGGTATTCCTGTTTGAAAACGGCGGCAGGATCGAAGTCCTGCCGGTGCTGAGCATTTCCTTCGAGCTTCCCGAA
>JAJUHI010000281.1 GCA_029267955.1 Sporobacter termitidis
CGGATAAATTCCTCCAGCTCCCGGATTTTCTCCTCGCTTTTCTTATTCTGCTCCTTGATGAGCTTCTGCATCAGCTGGCTGGCGTCGTACCAGAAATCGTAGTTGCCCACGTACATTTTGATCTTGCCGTAGTCGATATCGACGATGTGGGTACAGACGGTGTTCAAGAAGAACCGGTCGTGGGACACCACGATGACGGTGCCCTCGTAATCCAGCAGGAAATCCTCCAGCCAGACCACGGAGTTGACGTCCAGGTTGTTGGTGGGCTCGTCCATCAGGATAATATCGGGCGTGCCGAAAAGGGCCTGGGCTAGTAACACCTTGACCTTCTGGCGCGGCTCCATGTCCCCCATCTTGTAGTGGTGATAAGCCGTGCCGATCCCGAGCCCCTGGAGAAGCTGGGAGGCGTTAGACTCCGCTTCCCAGCCGCCCAGCTCGGCAAACTCCTCCTCCAGCTCCGCGGCGCGGATGCCGTCGGCGTCGGAAAAGTCCTCTTTATTGTACAGCGCGTCCTTCTCCCGCCCGCACTCGTACAGGCGCATGTTGCCCATGATAACCGTATCGATGACCGTATAGTCGTCGTACATGTTCTGGTCCTGCTTCAAAACGGACATGCGGACGCCCTGCTTGATCTCCACGCTGCCGGTGGTGGGCTCCAGCTCGCCGGCCAGGATTTTCAGAAAGGTGGATTTGCCGGAGCCGTTGGCGCCGATGACGCCGTAGCAGTTGCCGGCGGTAAACTGCAGGTCCGCCTTGGAAAACAGCGGCGTCCCGCCGTATTGAATGCTCAGGTTGTTGACTGTAATCATTGAAAATATCCTTTGCTAAATTCGTGATGTGCAAAACAGCCGGGCCGTTTTTATTTGAGCGCTTTCGCCTCTTCCACCGCCCGGCGGCCCATGTCAAAGGCGCGCTTTAAGTCCTGGGGAAAGACTTCTTTGTGGCGTTTGAGCCGCTCCGCGCCGTCGATCATGCTCGCGTCGTATTTGCTGTAGTCGTCAAACTGCAGCGTGGCGTTGGCTTCAATCAGCTCCGCGGGCCCCACGAAGCCGTTCATCGTCCCCAGCAGGCTCTCGTTGAGGGCCTTGTGGAAGCCCTCCTGGGGGGCGTTTGTCGTCAGGATGATCTTGATAGGCAGGCGCTTGGGGGCGCGGACCATATGCTCCGGATTGTACATTAAAACGGAGAACCACAGCCGCTCCAAAAACGCCCGCATATCGGCCGTCACATCGCCGAAGTAAACCGGCGAACCGATAATCAGCGCGTCGGCGGCCCAGACGTCGTCCAGCACCTGCGTCAACTCATCCCGGGCGCCGCACTTAGCGTAGCTGGGTCCGCCCAGGCGCTTGCAAGCGAAGCAACTGATGCAGCCTTTAAACTTCAAGTCGATCAGGTGATACAGCTTCGTCTCCGCGCCGGCGTCCTTACAGCCATTCAAAGCGCTTTCAACCATCTGCGCCGTGTTCCAGGTTTTGCGGGGGCTGCCGTTGATCCCGATAACTTTCATAACTGCCTCCTTTTAATGCCGTCAGGCATATTCGATGCCATTATATCAAAATACCGGCAGGGTTGGAAAGATTCTTTTGCGCATTTCGCGCCCGCCGGGGAAAGAATACATAATGTCGTAAAAAATCCCTGTACTTCCCGGAATATGACAAGCTTTTCCACTATATATTATGGCGATATCCTTTCTCAAGGCAGGTGTGTACAATCAAAGCCAGACGACTTGCCGCACTGCTGCTGGCCGCGCTGCTTCACATCACGGCTTCTCCCCCGGCCGAAGCGGCCGGGCCGGCGGCTTTGGACGCTTTGGAGCAGTATGCAACGGAGCTCTCCCGGAGCACGTGTCTTGACTATTACCGGCCTGAAAACACCCAGCGGTATATGGATTACCGGGCGGCGCATCCGGAATACGATATCGGCACCGTCATCGCCTATGTCAACATCGGGCTTGACCGCCCCTTCTTCTCCGACCCCGAGCCGGTTACAAATCCCTCTGACACGGCCGTACTGGTCAACAAGTACCATGTGCTGCCGGCGGACTATATTCCCCCGGCGTTAGAGCCTTTGAGCAGCCAGTACAGCATCGGGACAAAGCACTTAGCGCCGGCCGCCCGGGCGGCCTTTGAAAAGTTGTGCGCCGACGCGCGCAGCCTGGGATACGAGCTGTACGCCACCTCCGCCTACCGCAGCTACGACAGGCAGGCCCAGGTCTACGCCGACAGCGCGCTCCCCGGACAAGGCGGCGATAAACCGGACCCGGACCTGAC
>JAJUHI010000282.1 GCA_029267955.1 Sporobacter termitidis
ACGGCTCCCCGTAGGGGAGCCGTTAATCCCCTTTATGGGGAGCCGTCATAACTTTGGCGATACCGCAGGGGCGGCCCTGCGTGGCCGCCCGCGACCTGCCGTTATTCCTTTCTGTTCTGATAGGCCGCCTCGTCCTTGATCTCCTGGCGGAAGGCGTGCAGCGCCTCCTCCCGGCGCTCGTTTTTGGCGGCCAGCTCGGCTTTTGTCTGTTCGTTGTCCGTGGCGCGCATCATCTCCTCGGCCTTGCGCATGTTCCGGACGGTGCCGTCGATGCTTTTCTGGATATGCGCCACATTGTCCGCCCTGTTGTCAGGATTGTGCTTCACTGTAATCTCGTCCCCTTTAAGTGCGATTTAATGATCTGCCGGATATTAGTATCCGCCGGGCGGGCGTCTATATAGCAGGAAAAATCCGCATGCCGCCGGTAAGCTGCCGTAGGGTGTCGGCAAAATAGTCGATCTCCTCCGGCGTGTTGTTAACGGCGAAGGAGGCCCGCACGGCCTTTTCAAGGCCGAACCGCTTTAAAACGGGCTGGGCGCAGTGGTGCCCGGCGCGGACGGCGATGCCTTCCCTGTCCAACCGGGCGGCGATATCGTCGCTGTCATACCCGGCGATATCAAAGGTGACGATGCCGCTTTTTTCGGCGGCGTTGCCGATAATCCGCAGCCCCGGGATATTCCGCAGGGCGTCAACGGCCCGGTTTAACAGCGCGTACTCGTACCGGTAGACGCGCCCGGGGCCGATTTCCGACAGGTACGACGCCGCCCGGCCGAGGCCCACCGCCGCGGCAATGCTGCCGGTGCCGGCCTCAAACCGGTGAGGCGGCGGCTTGTAGCGGCTCTCCTCAAAGGTGACCTGGTCGATCATGTTCCCGCCGCCCTGATAGGGCGGCATGGCCTCCAGCAGCGCCTGCCTGCCGTATAGAATGCCGATTCCCGTGGGGCCGAACATCTTGTGGCCGGAGAAGGCGTAAAAATCACAGCCAATGGCCGACACGTCCACAGGCATGTGGGACACCGCCTGGGCCCCGTCCACCAGGACCACCGCCCCGGCCCTGTGGGCCATGCCGGTCATTTCGGCAACGGGCGCCACGGTCCCCAGCACGTTGGAGACGTGGGAGACGGCAACGATTTTTGTCCTGGGCGACAGGAGGCTGCGGTACGCCGCCATGTCCACCTGCCCGGCGTCGTCTACCGGAATGCGCCGGAGGGCCGCTCCCGTCCGCCGGCACAACAGCTGCCAGGGGACGAGGTTGGCGTGGTGCTCCAGCTCCGTCACAAGAATCTCATCGCCGGCGGAGACGGCCAACTGGCCGTAGCTGGCGGCCACCAGATTAATCGCCTCCGTCGTGCCCCGGACAAAAACAATAGTATCGGGCGAGGGCGCGCCGATGAGAGCGGCGATGCGACCCCGTGCCTGCTCATAACTCTCCGTGGCGGCCCGGGCCAGGGCGTGGGCGCCCCGGTGGATGTTGGAGTTCTCCCGCAGGTAAAAGTCGCACAGGCGCCCGATGACGCAGGCGGGCTTCTGGGTGGTGGCGGCGTTGTCCAACCAGACGAGGGGGCGGCCGTTCACCGTCTCCTTGAGGATGGGGAAGTCCGACCGGATCGCCTCGATATCCCGGGGCGTCAGGTTGTAGGTGGCCGGCCTTGCCGGCAGGGGCGTTTCAAATCCGTTCCACACCGGACGGATGGCATCAGGCGTCGCTATCCGCGGCGGCTCCGGGCCGTCGTCTCTGTAAAGCTCGGGGAAATACCGCCGCGCCTCCCGGGCGATAAAGGCGGTCATGTCGCGTTCATTGATAGTCATAGTAATATCTCGTATCCACATCCTCCAAAACGGCGATGGCGTCGTCGGTCAGAATGGCCGCCGAGCAGTAGATGGACAGCAGATAAAAACCGATGCCCTTGTTGTCGATGCCCATAAAGCGCACCGACAGGCCCTTGGACTGCTCCCCGGGGACGTTCGTCTGATAGAGGCCGATGACGCCCTGCTTCGCTTCGCCGCTGCGGATGAGCAGGACGTTCGTCTTGCCGTTTTTGTCCACCAGCAGCTTGTCGCAGGGGACGATGGGGATGCCCCGCCAGGTGAGAAAGGGCGCGCCGTAAAGGGTCACGGTGGCCGGCGGCACGCCCCGGCGGGTGCATTCCCGGCCGAAGGCCGCGATGGCCGCCGGGTGCGCCAGGAAAAAGGACGGCTCCTTCCACACCCGGCAAATCAGCTCGTCAAAGTCGTCCGGCATGGGCCG
>JAJUHI010000283.1 GCA_029267955.1 Sporobacter termitidis
AGCCGGATTAAGGCCGGGTCCTCCCGGAGGATATAGTCGGCGCAGCGCCCGACGATGACGCAGCTGTTTTTGGAAATTTCCCGGATGACCTCGGTCTGGGCCAGAAAGGTCTTGTCGTTCACCGGCGTATCGAAATAGGCGGCGGTGCGGAAGCCGGTGTAGGTTGCGGTGGCGGGCAGCGAAAAGAACATGCTGCCGGTGATGTTCTCCTCGTTTTGCTCGATGAACTGATAGGACAGGCCGCTTTTTTCGGCGGCCAGCTGAATTATGTTCTTGTCATAAAACTCAACACCGAGCCTTTCGGCGAGCTTTTCACCGATAATCCTGCCGCCGCTGCCAAACTCGCGGCTGACCGTTATGATAAACTTATCCAATCCGAGAACCTCCCTTTTCATCGGATAATGTCATGTGCAGGCGCCTCTTGAAAACGCGGGATTGATGATGCCTACATCATATCATATTCACATCTGATTTCAAACGATTTTTGCTTTACTTTTAAGGCGTGTTACTTTACTATGAGAGAAAGCCGACCCATAAGGAGTTGTTGACGGTGCTTACGGAATTGCTAAAACGGGACTTTGTCTTTTTCGATAACGGCAACGGCTGGATTATGCTCAAACGAGGGCTCAAGCCCGGTCAGCGGCCGGATATCATGAACATGACCGCGCCGGATATCGTGGAGGAGATCCAGCGGGAATCCTGCCTGGCCGGCAGCGATATCGTCTGCGCCAACACCTTCGGCGCCAACAGGAAAGCCCTGGCCGGGACCGGTTACGATGTGGGCGACGTTATCAAAGCCGCCGTGGCCATCACAAAGCGGGCCTGCGCCGGCCGGGCGCTGACCGCCTATGATATCGGCCCCATCGGCGAGTTTATCAGGCCCTTCGGCCCGCTGACGTTTGAGGAGTCCTACGAGCTTTATAAGGAGCAGGTGATTGCCGCCGAGGCGGCGGGGGCGGACCTGTTCGCCGCCGAGACTATGAGCGATCTGATGGAGGTCAAGGCCGTCCTGCTCGCCATCCGGGAGAACACGAAGCTGCCCGTTTTTGCCACGATGACCTTTGACAAAAGCGGCCGCTCCTTTACCGGCTGCCGGCCGGAGAGCTTTGCCATCACCGCCGAGCGTTTAGGGGCCGCCGCCGTCGGCATCAACTGCTCGCTGGCCCCGTCGGAGATTTATGCCATTGCGGAAAAGCTGACGGCCGCCACGAGCCTGCCCGTCATCATCAAGCCCAACGCCGGGATGCCCGACAGCGCGACGGGCGCCTACAGTATCGGTCCGGAGGAATTTGCGCGGCAGATGGCCCCCTACGCCGAGCTGGGCGTCAAAATCGTCGGCGGTTGCTGCGGCACCTCGCCGGACTACATCCGCGCGCTCCGGCGGACGTATGCAGCGCTGAAACCGGGGACCATCAGACGGGAGACCGGGAAGCTGGTCTGCACGCCCCTCCAGGTCGAGCGCCTTGACGGCTATACCTGGCAAATCCCCGGCCGCTACGGGAAAAGGACGTCCGGGGAGGTCATCGAGGACGCGCTGGAACAGGCCGACCGGGGCGAGAAAATCCTGTGCGTCTGTCTGCCGGAGAGCCTGACGCCGGAGGACGCCGGCGCTGTCGTCCGCGGCATTCAGGGCCAGAGCGACAGGCCGCTGCACCTTGTGTCCGGGGACCCGTCGGTGCTGGACACGGCCCTGCGCAATGTGGCCGGCATCGCGGCGGTCAGCGGCACGGGCGGCGTTAACATCGATGCGGTCGCGGCCAAGTACGGCGCGGTTGTGGTGTGATTGCTGGCGGGAATGACAGCGAGAAAATGGATTCCCGTTTTCGTGGGAACAACTGAGGGAGCTATATGACGAATAATGCGTTTTACCCGGCCGACATTCTGCTGCCGGCCGGTGTTGATATGACCAAGTGGAGCGTTGTGGCCTGCGACCAGTTTACCTCCGAGCCCGACTACTGGGACCGGGTGAAAAAGACCGTGGGCGGCAGCCCCTCCACGCTGCACATGATCGTCCCGGAGGCGTATCTTGACGAGACGGACACCGCTCAGAGCGCCGGTGAGATCGGCGCCGTGATGAGGCGGTATCTGGACAGCGGGCTTTTTACCGTACTGGAGGATTCTTTTATCTATGTGGAGCGCACCCTCTCCGGCGGCGGCGTCCGGCGGGGGCTTGTGGGCGTTATCGATTTGGAGGCATATGATTTTACCGCCGGGTCGGCGTCTGTGGTGCGGGCCAGCGAGAA
>JAJUHI010000284.1 GCA_029267955.1 Sporobacter termitidis
AGATTCATCCCCGCATGAAGGCCAAGGGCGTTCTGGAGTTCCCCGTCATCTGCGGCAAAAAGATCAACCGCCGCGGCGACGTGGTCGCCCTGGTCGCCGCCGACACGGAGGAGCACGCCAGGGAGGCTGCCAAAAAGGTCAAGCAGAACCTGGAGGTCCTGCCGGCCTATATGACCTATCCCGAGGCCGTCATGCCCAACGCCATCCAGCTGCAGGAAACACTCCCCAACTTCTATATGGAACAACCCCTCTTCAAGGGCCAGGATACCGCCGAGATATTTGAAGATGCGCCCATCGTGGTGGAGGGCAGCTTCTACTCTCCCCGCGAGCCCCATCTGCCCATCGAGCCGGACACCGTCCAGGGCTATTACGACGCCGACGGCGTGCTCGTTATCCAGTGCCGGGCCCAGGCCCTCCACGACGCCCGGGGCGAAATTTCCGTCGCCACCGGCCAGCCGGAGGATAAGCTGCGCATCATCCAGAACCCCACCGGCGGCTCCTTCGGCAACTCCATCACCTCCAACACCTACGCCCTGGTGGCCACCGCCGTCCAGAACCTGGGGGTCCCCTGCACGCTGACCCTCAGCTACGAGGAGTTCAACCACACCACCGGCAAGCGCGGCGCCTCCTTCTCCAACGGGCGCCTGGCCTGCGACAAGGACGGCAAAATCCTCGCCGTTGAATACGACGTTGCATTGGACCACGGCGCCTACACCGTGGTCGGCAGCATCATCTTCGGCAACTTTATATCCATCGGCTTCCACGGCTACAACATCCCCAACGTCAAGGCCTTGGCGCGGGCCGGCATGTCCAACAACGGCTTCCAGACCGCTTACCGCGGCTTCGGCGCGCCCCAGATCTACACCACCTCCGAGGCGCTGATTGACATGGCCGCGGAGAAAGCCGGCATTGACCCCTGGGAGTTCCGGTACAGGAATCTCGCCAAGCCCGGCGACACCACCATCAACAGCCGCCCCTATATGAATTACGACATTTACCCCCAGCTCATGGAAAAGATCAAGCCCGTCTACGACCGGTACAAGGCGGAGGCGGAAGAGGCCAAGAAGAACGGCCGCCACGTGGGCGTCGGCATCAGTCTGGGCGGCTTCCTGTGCACCACGGGCCTCTTTGACGCGGCCGAGGTTGCCCTGGAGCTCAACCCCGACGGCTCCGTCACCCACTACAACACCTGGCAGGACGTGGGCCAGGGCGGCGACATCGGCACGCTGACCCACACCTTAAAGGCGCTGGCTCCCCTGGGCCTGACGCCCGATAAGGTAAAGCTCGTCATGAACGACACCGGCACCTGCCCCAAGACCGGCCTGTCGGCGGCCAGCCGCTCCCACTTCATGGCCGGCCGGGCCACCATCGACGCTGCCAATAAACTCCTGGCCGCCATGAGAAAACCCGACGGCACCTACCGCACCTATGAGGAGATGGTGAAGGAGGGCATCCCGACGAAATATACCGGCCACTACGACCAGATGAACATGAGGGTCGACCCGGGCCTCAACCCCAATACCGGCGAGGGTGAAAAGAACTCGGAGTTCATGTACGCGGTCAACGTGGCCCTGGTGGAAGTGGACGTCTCCACCGGCAAAACACAGGTCCTGCGCTACACCACCGCCGCGGACGTGGGCGTCATCGGCAACAAGCTGGCCGTGGACGGGCAGGCCTACGGCGGCCTCTCCCACAGCATCGGCTTTGCCCTCAGCGAGGAGTACAACGCCGAGAACAAGCACGGCAACATGGCTGGCTGCGGCATCCCCACCATCGACATGATTCCCGACGACTTCAACATCATCTACCAGGAGACCCCCCGCGCCAACGGCCCCTTCGGCTCCGCCGGCTGCTCTGAAAACTTCCAGTGCTCGGGGCACATGGCCGTCATCAACGCCATCGCCAACGCCTGCGGCGTGCGGATTTACGCCCTGCCGGCCACGCCTGACAAGGTCAAGGCCGCCTATGAAAAGCTGCAGCGCGGCGAGGACCTGACCCCGCCGAAATACTTCCTCGGCCCCGACTTTGAGGAGGAACTGGAGTATATCAAGGCCAATCCGCTATAAAAACTGTCCACAAAGCCATTCTGGCTTTGTGGACAGAAAGAGCTGCATGCAGGTCGCTTAAGCCGCGCCCTGCATGAGAGGTGTCATTTCCGACGCACATGTCGCCGGAAATGACGGATCTCACTTTATTTTCGCCGTGCGCGGCGAAAACTCTGCGAGGCTTTCTC
>JAJUHI010000285.1 GCA_029267955.1 Sporobacter termitidis
AAGCACACCGGCTCGTTGTACACGCAGGGCAGTATCTCCCTGCCCTCGTAGTCTATGACGCCCCACTTGCCGTTTTTGCGGACGGTTATGTACTCGTAGGTCACTCTTGGCCGCCAGGAGTAGCCCGTTTCCCCCATAAACTCCCTGTCGTAGCTCCAATAGGCGATATCCTCGTATTCCCCGACCCAGCTGCCGTCGAGCTTGGACAGCGTGTATTTGGAAACATCCCGCCCGTTCTCGTCGGCCAGGTTCTCGGTGAAGAGGTACAGGCGTTTTCCGTCCTTCTCCAGAATCTTTACATCATTGAACACCGGGTCGCAGACAATCCGGCCCTCTTCGTCGCACAAGCCGTATATGTTACCCGACATCCACAACTGCGCCACATAGCCGCCCACATAGGGCCACAGGCGGCCGTAATCGTCCCGGGGCAGCAGTCTGGCGGTGATCTCGTCATAATAGCGTGGCGGCGGGCTGGGCGGCGTGTACGCCGCCTCAGGCAAAAGCCCGTTGGGCAGCAGGACTTTCCTGGCCGCGGTATCCGTCACAACCGCCGCCTGCGCGGTATCCGTCCCCTGCGTTTCAGCCGGCGCCGGCGCGCAGGCGGCCAGCAGCAGGAGCACCGCCGCTGCAAGAAAAATGCTTCTTTGACGCATCGCTGACAAACGCCCCCTCGCTGCTTTACCGGATATTAGACGGAAGATTGTGTAAAAAGGTTCCCTCTTACGCTTTGCCGTCGCTGCCCAGGACGTTGACCAGCTTGTTTTTAACAAGCGTTCTGATATAGTCGCGGGCCTGGGTCAGGTATTTGCGCGGGTCGAATTCGGCGGGGTTGTTCGCCAGATACTCCCGGATACCCGCCGTCATGGCCAGGCGCAGGTCGGAATCGATGTTAATCTTGCACACGGCCATCTTCGCCGCCTGACGGAGCATATCCTCCGGGATGCCGACAGCGTCCGGCATCCGGCCGCCGTAATTGTTGATGAGAGCCACAAGCTCCGGGATGACGCTGGACGCGCCGTGCAGGACAATCGGGAAGCCCGGCAGGCGTTTTTGGATATCCTCCAGGATGTCAAACCGCAGCCGGGGCTTCTGCCCGGGCTTAAACTTATAAGCCCCGTGGCTGGTGCCGATGGCGATGGCCAGGGAATCCACGCCGGTCCGGGACACAAACTCCTCCACCTCTTCCGGGCGTGTAAAGCTGGCGTCCTCGTCGGAGACGTTGACGTCGTCCTCAATGCCGGCGAGCTTGCCCAGCTCCCCTTCCACCACCACGCCCCGGTCGTGGGCGTACTCGACAACCTCACGGGTCAGCCGGATATTCTCCTCAAAGGGATACTTCGAGCCGTCAAACATGACGGAGGTGAAGCCGCCGTCGATGCACGACTTGCAGATTTCAAAGCTCTCCCCGTGGTCCAGGTGGACGCAGATGGGCAGGCCCGTGTCCTGCTCCGCCGCTTCAATGAGCTTCATCAGATACACGTGTTTGGCATATTTGCGCGCGCCGGCGGACACCTGCAGAATGAGCGGCGACCGGACTTCCGCCGCCGCCTCCGTGATCCCCTGGATAATCTCCATATTGTTGACGTTGAAGGCCCCGATGGCATACCCGCCCTCATAGGCCTTCTTAAACATTTCCGTTGACGTGACGATTGGCACGTACAGCTCTCCTTTCAGCCTGCCTCCGGGCAGGAACAGTTTTCCTGCATTATTCTACCACATTCCGTGCCGAATTCAACAAAACCGGAGGATTTATTTAATTTGATTTTGACCAGTTGCTGTGATATCATTCAAGACAAACGAGCAATCTCTGGAGGACAATTATGGCAGAAAAACTCACCGGGGCCTGTGTATTCGCCCAGTCCGGCGGCCCCACGGCCGTCATCAACGCCAGCGCCTACGGCGTGATCAAGACCGCGCTGGAAACACCGGAGATCACGGGTGTTTACGGCGCCGCCCACGGCATTACGGGCATCCTCAGCGACACCCTGTACGATATGGGCCAGGAAGACCCCTACGAGCTGGAGCTTCTCATGAACACCCCCTCGTCGGAGCTGGGCTCCTGCCGGTATAAGCTTCCGGACCCCGACAAGGATTCAAAGGACTACGAGCGCATCCTGGAAGTCTTTAAAAAGCACAATATCCGTTACTTTTTCTACAACGGCGGCAACGACTCCATGGACACCTGCAACAAGGTGAGCCGCTTTATGGAGAAGGTC
>JAJUHI010000286.1 GCA_029267955.1 Sporobacter termitidis
TCCGAGGACAGCCGGCAGTTTTTCATCATGGGTCACCCGGAGTATGACGCGGACACGCTGGCTCTGGAGTACGCCAGGGATGTGGCGAAGGGCCTGGAGATAGAAATGCCCAAAAACTATTTCCCCAACAACGACCCGACCCAGACGCCAATGGTCACCTGGCGCGCCCATGCCCAGCTTCTGTACACCAACTGGCTCAACTACTACGTCTACCAGACAACGCCCTACGATATCACCAGCATCGGCAAATAGCCGTTCGGTCAAAGCAGGCTGCTCCCGGGCAGCCTGCTTTGTTCTTTATTTCTTTTATTATAAAGCGCAGTTGCCTTTGTTGTCCGCAGGCGGGCTTTTGATGATCGGCTGCAGCTGCTTGTTCTCCAGCGCCGCCGCCACCGCTTCCGGCATCAGGTCAAAATCGGCCATGAGGGACGTCGGCTTGTTGACGGGATCGTCCTGATAAAACGGCACGAAATAGATGAGCTTTCTGTTGAGGAGCCGGCCGATGTTCGCCGCGTTGGCAGCCAGGCCGTCATTGGTGGAGACCGCGATCAAAACCGGCCGTCTGTTGCGCATATGGGCCTTGGCCGCCATTGTGACGCTGGTGTCCGTGATGCCGGCGGCCAGCTTTGCCAGCGTGTTGCCCGTGCAGGGGGCGATGACGAGCAAATCCAGAAGCGCCTTGGGCCCCAGCGGCTCGGCCTCGGTAATGGATTTGATGACCTGGCGGCCGCAGATGGCTTCTATCCGGTCTACAAAGCTCCGCGCCGAACCGAAGCGGCTGTCCGTTATGTAGGCGTTTTCCGACATGATCGGCGTAACATCCTCATATATATCCCGGAGCTTCTCCAGCGCGGCAATGGCCTTTTCAAAGGTGCAGTAGGAACCGGAGAGCGCGTAGCCTATTCTTTTGCCGCACATAATGTCATACCCTTCTCTTTCAGGATATTATAAACCGTATCCTTGATAATGCGCCCCGAGGTCACCGGCGCCACCTCTCCCGGCAGGCTCAGCGCCCAAACCGCCTTGACGCCCAGCTTCGACGCGGCCGTAAAATCCATGCCGCCGGGCTTTGACGCCAGATCCAGGCACAGGCACCCGGGCTTGAGCCTTTTCAGCTGGCTTTCGCCGAGAATCCGGGCCGGCACGGTGTTGACCACAACGTCAAACCTGTCAAGAATCTCGTCAATATTGGCCGTATTCTCCGCCTCATAGCCGTACGCGCGTATCCAGGCCATATCCTGAAAGCTCCGGGCGGTAGCCGTCACGTACGCGCCAAGGCCGCGCAGCCGGTGGCAGAGCACTTTGCCGATGCGCCCAAACCCGATCACAAGACATTTGGCCTGGCATACGGTGATGGGCGTTTCCTCCATGATCAGCTGAATGGCGCCCTCCGCCGCCGCCACGGCGTTGGCCACAGCCAGCTCCTCCCGGTTGAGATAATCGATCATTGTCAGCCCGTACAGGTCCGCCAGCTCGTATGTCGTGTAGTCGATTTTACCGGCGGTGATAATCTGCTCCGGGCGGAGCCCGGCTAGAATCTCCCGGGTGGTGTAGAGCTCGTTGCCCAGCGGCGTGTTCAGCATGCCCTCCCTTGAGGTGACCGGCAGCGGCAGCACGACGCATTCGGCGTCGCCGACGGCCTCTTTCAGCGTCGTCTCCTGCTTGATGTCGCCGTCAAGCCTGATTTTATCTATGGCAAAGGTCGAAACCGTATGACCGTCGGCAGCCAGCAGCTCCGCCAGCTTGGCCTGTCGCATATCCCCGCCCAAAACTGCAAATCTCATATGTTTCCTCCTTTTGATCGTCCTGCTTCTTGTCGGAATCCGTATGATACGTTGATTTCTCCGTCATATCCCGCTGTCGCGGATAACAGGCATGGCTTCGGCCCAACCAGCAGCGCCGAAGTACAGCCGGCACAGAAATGATCATGACGGAATCTGCCTGCCGGCACATGCTCTTTTTGACGTGTTATTTCCGTTCATTCTATTCTCCCGGTGCGGTCCGGGTGACAGCCGGCGGGGTGCATTCACCCCCGCGGGGATCATGCGCAATGAACAAAAAAAAGACCGCTCCCAAAGAACGGTCCTTCTTGTTACTGTGTAATTTTAAATGACAGCCGGCCTGTCTTTAATGGCCGTGGCAGGCGTCGCAGTCGCAGGAGCAGCCGACAATCGGCTCCGGGTCAATGCCCTGCCGCTTGTAGTAATCGGCGA
>JAJUHI010000287.1 GCA_029267955.1 Sporobacter termitidis
AGAGTCGTTTTGGGCGCGCTCCATTGTCTGTGAGATACATAACTGCTCCCCGGTCATCGACGTTTTGCCCGACCTGAACGCCATCCGGTGCTTCGGCCTGTCCGAGTACACAAAGCGGGATATCCGCGATTTTAAAACCATCAGCGCCCTCAGGAACCATTACGTCGAAACCGTTGATATGCCGGCTTGTGGCATTGCGGCGTCCGAGGCCTGCGGCGACTGCTTTGAGCGGGAATACGGCGCCTGCAGCGGCGGCTGCCTGCTGTTCAAAGCCCAGCGGCTGTTTGCCCGGGCGTGACGCACCGCGCCGGGGTTTTTGCGCCGCCGCGCGGCATTACAAACACAATAAAGGTGGAAGAAGCATCATGAGTGGAACATCACGCCGCAAGGCCTGGGTCGTATTGGGCACGTCTTTCATCATCAACCTGATCATCGGGATTCTCTATATCTGGAGCATCATCAGCAAGGCGCTGATTAACGATTTGGGCTGGACCAGCAAGCAGGCCTCGCTCCCGTATACGTTTGTGACTGTCACCTTTGTTGTCGCCATGGCCGTATTCGGAAAGCTCCAGGACACCAGGGGGCCCAGATTAACGGCGACCATCGCCTCCATTATGATGGGGGGCGGGATTATCCTGTCGGGGCTATTTGTCAGCCCGGTCGCGCTTGTTATCACCTTCGGCATCATCGCCGGGGCTGGTATCGGGACGGCGAACGTGTCCACCGTTCCGCCGGCCGTCAAGTGGTTTCCGCCGGAAAAAAAGGGCATGGTGACGGGGCTGTCCGTCGCGGGCATCGGCGTCTCCGCCATCGTATACTCGCCGATCTGCAACGCGCTGCTTGAATCCTACGGCATCGCTAAAACCTTTATTATCCTCGGCGTCGGCGCGCTGGTTATTATGATCTCGCTGTCCCAGATTCTCCGGAACCCGCCTGCAGGCTATGTGCCCGCCGGGGGCGGGAAAAAAGAGAAGCCGGTCCAGAAGGCTGCCGGGGCCCCGGCGAAAGACATCGGCGTTCGGGATGTTGTCAAAACCTCCAGCTTTTACCGGCTGTGGCTCATGTTCTGCTTTTCGGCGTCGGCGGGCCTCATGATTATCGCCCACGCGGCGAAAATTGCCGACGTCCAGATTTCCTGGCAGGGCGGTTTTTATCTGGTGATCCTGCTGGCCGTCTTCAACGCCGCCGGCCGGATTCTGGGGGGCACCGTGTCCGACAAGATCGGGCGGATAAATCTGATGCGGATTATTTTCGGGCTGCAGGCTGTCAACATGCTGCTGTTTGCGTTTTACGGGAACATCGCTCTGCTGGCGGCGGGCATCGCTGTGGCGGGGCTGTGCTACGGCGCCGGTTTTTCCGTCTTCCCGGCAATGGCCATCGACCTTTACGGCCTTAAGAACTTCGGGGCAAATTACGGGCTGGTCATGACCGGCTGGGGCTTTGGCGGCGTCATCGGCCCGATGACGGCGGCGGCCATTTTCGACGCCACCGGAACTTACACTATGGCCTATATCATCGCCGGGCTCCTTCTCCTGGTTACCTTCCTCATCACCTTTACCTTCCGCCGGGAGAAGGCCGCAAAATCCGGGTAAAAAGGGGGCCAAAAGAACAGGGAACCGCCTTTGCATGGGCGGTTCCCTGTTCTTTATGGATAATTGGTAGTGCAGGATAGGATAACGGTACGGAAATGTCAGAAGAAGAAATTCCAGTCGCTGTCCCTGTGCAGAAAATAGATCAGGGTAACGCACAGGACGATATGACATGCCGACGGAAGCACAATGGACCATATAACGCTTGCTTTTCCGCTGAACAGGTAAAGGAAGAGCGCCGTAAACAGCGCAAGGTTGACAACAACCGCAAGTATGATCTTGAGAACGCGGTTTTTAATTGGACTGTTGGCCAATTCCGGTTCACCTCCATGATATGCACCGTCCGGATAAAAGGCAGCGTCAGCTTCTTTTGGCACTATTCATACTACTTCATTTAGAGCCTTGCGTCTTTAGTAATTTTCAAATTTTTTCCTTAAATTTATTAATTAAGCAGCCAAATACTGAATTACAGACAAGGCAGCTCCCGTTTATTTGAATCATGGATGGCGGCGGTTTAATAAACCGCAACATGAAATATCCGCAATTTCGTAAAAATGCCCGCTTAAAGGCTCATGATATAAATGGCGGCGGGCGGCGAATTGTGCTAGCAGCCAGAATAGTAT
>JAJUHI010000288.1 GCA_029267955.1 Sporobacter termitidis
ACCCGGACCTCGTGCCCGCCGATTCCATCCTGCGGGAATTCATCGGCGGCAGCGCCTTCGACTATTGACGGCGATATGTAAACTTACTGTGACCAACTGTTTTTTTAATAACGAGTGTGGTATAATGAGGCCATGCAATTTTTTCCGGGAGGCCTACCTTGAACTTTCTGCGGAATTTTATGGCGGGCAGGTACGGGCCGGATCACCTGAACACTGCGCTCGTTGTCCTGGCTTTGGTGATCGGCTTTGTATCAAGCCTTGTCCAATTTGTCTATCTGGTTTATCTCTCATATCTGATTTTCGCGCTTGCCCTTTTCCGTATGCTGTCGCGCAATATTCCGCGCCGCCGGGCTGAAAACGACAAATTCCTGCGTTATTATTCCCCGGCCAAGCAGCGGGTCAAAGCGTTTTTCCGGCGGCTTCGGGAACGGAAAACCCACGCTTTTTTCAAATGCCCCAGCTGTAAAAACAGGCTGCGCGTCCCCCGCGGCAAAGGCAAGCTGCAGATTACCTGCCCGAAATGCGGCGAACGGTTTATTAGAAAAACATAAGAAAAACATAAAAGTACGAGGCGCAGGGGGCTGCGCCTCGTTTTTACTATCGCCCGTTATGCCGTCTGGCGCATGCTCTCCCTCTGCCGGCCGGCGCGATTGAGCGCCGCCAGCTCCTTGAAATCCGGTCTGCCTGCCTGATCCATCAGGTAGGCTTTTCTCGTCGCGCCCGGGCGCCTGTTCGCGTTGAGCGCGTCGATGATGGCGCCCGCCCTGCGAATACCCATACCATGGCCGTAATAAAGGCCGCCGCCCAGATCGATCACATTTTCCCCCTGCCATTCCGGCGTCTTGGGGTCCACATCGGGGTTGGCAAAATAGCGCCGGTCGCCCGGCAGGTAATCGCTGGCCGTCCGCATTAAGCCCGTCTCGCGCAGCTCGGGGCTGATCTGGTGCCAGTTCATGAGGACGATCCGCCGGAAGGTCCGGTTGAACACCGCTTCCGGCAGGACGGACAGAAGCGCTTTATAATAGACGATTTGCATGGCCGTGGCGCATTCCGTGGCGTATTTTGAACCGTTTGTGTAAATATCGCGGATGGCGTCCGAGGCTTTGACGCCGGACCTAAGTACAAACCCGCCGTCGCTCCTGCGAGTCCAGTACTCGGGATTGCATTTGGAATCCCGGAAGACTTCAAACGATAAATCGCTGTCGTTGAGGTCCCTGGCCGCCCGCACAATTTCACGGCGAAGCTCCAGCTCGAACGTCAGCTCGTCGACGGAGGCGTACCGGTAAACCGTCTGGCTGTTTTTCAGTTTCTCCAAAACAGCATTTTCCGTGCTGCCCGCCGGGAACGATAACGATGGCGCCGCCGTCTCCAGCGGCTTGTTGTCAATCAATATCATTTAAATCGCCTCATTTCCCATTTCGCTGTGCGCCGCCATCACCTGCTCGGCAACCTGCTTGCGCATCCATTCCTGCCACCGCCCTTTATCGCGTTTGCGCAGCTTGTGGGAATATTCCGCCAAAACGCGCCGCTCCGCCGCCGGAATTGCGCGGTAGCTCTGCAGCGCTTCATTTTCCTGCTCCGTCAGCGGCTCAACCGGCGCCCGGTAACGGGGCGAAATTTCTTTGTCCAGGTATTTGGCTTCCATGTCGTTGTCAACATATTTCGGATTGCTTGTCATCTGCAGGTGCTCTCCCGTCAGATACAGATACGGCCTGTTGTCTTCAAGCCACTCCAGATAACGGCGCCGCAGTTCCCCCTGCGTTCCCTGCGAGCCCCCGGCGTCCACCGTGTTCAGCCCCAGCAGCGTTTTGGCCAGCGAAACGTCCGCCGGATTGGAGGAGTTGAGGTAACCGGCCACAATCTCCAGTGCCTCCGGCGTCGTGGTCTGGAAAAACCCCCAGACAAGATCATGGATAAACAGCCCCCGGCGGTTGCGCCTGAAGATCAGTTCGGCAACAGCCGGCAAAACTTCCTTATCCTCGTACACTCCAACAACAAGCGCCACCGCGTAGTCGATCACCGCGTCGTAGTCGTCGCGGCCCGGGCTGGGGCCGTCCCACCGCAAGCCGGTGTCAAGCATCCAGCGCAGGGCGCCGTACAGCGTCTGGTCGTCGGGGCGCGCTACCGGCGCATAGGGCGCAAGCCGTTTGATTTTCTGCGCGCAGACGTAAAGCGCCGCCGAGTTTCTCGGCCC
>JAJUHI010000289.1 GCA_029267955.1 Sporobacter termitidis
CGTCGACGGCTGTTTTAATCGCTTCGCGGATCATGATGTCACCTCTCTTATATCCAAAAAGTTGCGCAGGATGGTCTCTCCCTGGGGCGTCAGCACCGATTCCGGGTGAAACTGCAATCCGATCACGGCCTTTTCCCGGTGGGAAACAGCCATCACCTCGCCCAGGTCATCCCGGGCGATAATCTCCAGGCACGCCGGAAGAGTAGAGCCGAGGGCCGCCAGCGAATGGTACCGGGCGGCCTCGATCACGCCGGGCAGCCCGCGGAAGACCGGGTGGCCGCTGTCGATGGTGATCAGGCTTTTTTTGCCGTGCATGAGCTTTTTGGCGTAGGCGATGACGGCGCCGTAAGCCTCGCAGATGGCCTGATGCCCCAGGCAGACCCCCAGGATGGGGATCTCGCCGCCCAGCTTTTGGACAACGGCCTCGCAGACGCCGGCGTCCTTCGGGTACCCCGGCCCCGGCGACAGGATGATGTGGGTCGGCTTTAGCCGGCGGATTTCCTCCACGGCTACCGCGTCGTTCCGCAGGACCCCAATATTGGGCGTGATGCCGCCCACCAGCTGCACCAGGTTATAGGTAAAGCTGTCGTAGTTGTCGATGATGAGAACCATCAGGCATCCGCCTCCCCTGCTTTTAGTACCGCGTTCATAACCGCCATGGCCTTGTTGCCGGACTCCTCGTACTCGGTCTCCGGCACGCTGTCGGCCACGATCCCGCCGCCGGCCTGGACCGTGACGCGGCCGTCCTTTTTCACCGCCATGCGGATGGCGATGCAGGTGTCCAGGTTGCCCGTAAAATCGATATACCCCAGCGCGCCGCCGTAAAGGCCCCGGGGATTAGCCTCCATCTCGTCGATGATCTGGCAGGCCCGGATCTTCGGCGCGCCCGACAGCGTGCCCGCCGGGAGGATGGCCTCAACGGCGTCCAGCGCGTCACAGCCGTCCCGGAGGTCGCCCTCCACCCGGGAGGCGATGTGCATGATCTTTGAGTACCGGTGGATCATCATGTAGTCCATCACCTGTACCGTCCCGTATTTTGAGATGCGCCCCAGGTCGTTGCGGGCCAAGTCCACCAGCATGTTATGTTCGGCCAGCTCCTTTTCGTCGCGGAGCAGCTCCTCCTCCAGGGCTTTGTCCTCCTCCGGCGTCCTCCCCCGCGGGCGGGACCCCGCCACCGGGAACGTGGCCAACCGCCCGTTATGAAGCCGCACCAGCGTTTCCGGCGAGGTGCTCATGATTTCCAGCCCGTCGATGCGCATGAACACCATGTACGGGGACGGGTTCGTCGTCCGCAGCACCCGGTAGGCGTTTAAGAGGCTCCCCTCGTAGGCCGTTTCAAACCGCCGGGATATCACCGCCTGGAAGATATCGCCGTCGCGGATGTACGATTTCGTCTTCTCCACCATGGCGCAGTAGTCTTCCTTTGAGACGTTGCAGACAAAATCCCCCGCGGCCGCGCCCGGCGGCGAGTCGGCCGGCGGGGCCTTGACCAGATGCACGATTTCCTCGATGTCGGCGGCGGCTTTCCGGTAGTTCTCCACCGGGTTGTCGGCGTTAATGTTGACGATCACGATGATCTTCTGATGCAGATGGTCAAAGGCGATGACCTTGTCAAACAGCATCAGGTCAAAGTCGTTGTTGTCCCCTTTTGTCAGTTTCAGCACCGGCTCTGTATAGCCGTACAGCGAATAGGCGAAATACCCCACAAAGCCGCCGGCGAAGGGCGGCAGACCCTGCAGCCGGGGCGTTTTGTACCGGCTCAACAGCTCCCGCAGAACCTCCAGGGGCTTGTCGGTTTTGACGCGCCGGGGATTTTCGCCTTCAATGGTGACGACACCGTCCCGGCAGACGGCGCGCCCGACGGGGTCGTACCCCAGAAAGGAGTAACGCCCCCATTTCTCGCCGCCCTCGACGCTCTCCAGCAGGAAAAACCGTCGGCTCGCGGCCGCAAGCTTCCGCAGCAGCAGGATCGGCGTTGTCACATCGGCGTAGATTTCCCGCGTGACGGGTATGGTGTTGTACGTTTCGGTCAGCTTCATGACTTCTTGCAGGCTCGGCTTGATCATACTCTCCACACATTTTCATTGATGGCTGAAAACTCCTTTCTCAAAGATTTTTGGGTGCTGCCGGACAAAGAAAAAAGCCTTTGCCCGCATGAAAACTCGCGTTTTCATGGGACAAAAG
>JAJUHI010000290.1 GCA_029267955.1 Sporobacter termitidis
CTATACGATCACGCCCTGCCAGAAGGAGACCGTCGGGACGGATATTATCATGGAGCTCAAGCCCGACGAGGAGGACGAAAAGTACAGCCAGTTCCTGGAGGAGTACAAGCTGAGGGAAATCATCAAAAAATACTCGGACTATATCCGCTGGCCCATTATGATGGACGTGAAAAAAACTCGTCAGGTGGAGACCGGCGAGACCGACAAGGACGGCAAGCCGAAAAAAGTCTGGGAGGACTACACCGTCCGCGAGGTCATCAACAGCCGCGTCCCGATCTGGCAGCGCCCGAAAAACGAAGTTTCTGACGAAGACTGCATGAAGTTTTACAAAGAGAAGTTCTATGATCTGGATGACCCCGTCTCCGTCATCCGCGTCAGCGCCGAGGGCGCCGTTTCTTACAAGGCCATGCTCTTCATCCCCGCCAGCGCCCCCTATGACTACTACACCCGGGAGTACAAGGCCGGCCTGCAGCTTTTCACCTCGGGCGTTATGATCATGGAATACTGCGCGGAACTGCTGCCGGAGCATTTCCGCTTTGTCCGCGGCATCGTGGACTCCCAGGACCTGTCGCTGAACATCTCCCGGGAGCTCCTGCAGCATGACCGCCAGCTGAAAATCATCGCCACGAACCTTGAAAAGAAGATCAAGGCCGAGCTGAAACGGCTGCTGGAAAACGACTACGACAAATACGTCACCTTCTGGAAGAGCTTCGGCCGGCAGATCAAATACGGCATCGTGCAGAACTTCGCCAACCGGGAGCTGCTGTCGGACCTGCTGATGTTCTATTCCTCCACGGCGGAAAAGCTCGTCCCCCTCTCCGATTACGTCAAAAACATGAAAGAGGGGCAGAAGTACATCTATTACGCCGTCGGCGACAGCACGGCCAAGCTGGACAAGCTGCCCCAGGCGGAAAGCGTCCGGGAGAAGGGTTACGAAATCCTCTATCTGACGGACGATATAGACGAGTTTGTCATGCGCACCCTGATGCGTTTTGAGGACAAGGAATTCCGCTCGGTCAACGATGACGATCTGGGTCTGGAGACGGAGGATGAGAAAAAAGCCGCCGAGGAGGCCGAGAAGGAAAACAAGGAGCTTTTAGACTTCGTGAAGGAGAGCTTGGACGGCAAGATCGCGGCGGCAAAAATCTCCCACAAGCTCAAGAGCCACCCCGTCTGCCTGACGACCCAGGGCGGCGTCACCCTGGAGATGGAGCGGTATTTCACCTCGATCCAGAGCGGACCCATGGCGGGCCTTAAGGCCGAGCGCGTGCTGGAGCTCAACGCTTCCCACCCCGTGTTCGACGCTTTGAAAAGCGCCATGTCCACCGACAAGGAGAAGGCGAAAAAGTACGCCGAGCTCCTGTACGGCCAGTCCCAACTCATCGCCGGCGTCCCCCTGGACGACCCGTCCCATTTCGCCTCGCTGGTCAGCGAGCTGATGGTCTGATAACCTGCCATCCGGATAACGCGTAGCGCAGCCGCAACGGCTGCGCTGCTTTTATTTTCCCGTATTTCCCGACGGATGATTACACGCTGCGCCACCAGACTTTGACCATATTCTCACAGGCCCGTCCACTACAATGAGTGTACTATTCTATGACCACCGGGAGCAAAATATTCCCCTATCGGAAAGGACGTTTTTTATGATCGGAGACGGGCTGCGGCAGCGATTGTCTGAAATGAAACTGGAATCGGCGGCGCGGGGCGATATCAGGCTCCGGAGCGCGGATATCCCGCGCCTTGCCGAGTGGCTGGTGCGCTTTGCCATCGCGTTTATTCTTTCGGGCTCGCAGATTTTCGGCTTAATTTCGCCCTTCGCCGTGGGCTTTACGGCGGCGGCCACCTCCGTCGCCGGCGGCGTGGCGTCCCTTATCGGCGCGGTGACGGGGTATCTCCTGACCGGCCCGATTTTCTGGTCAATACCGTACATATCCGTCGCCATTATCGTCACAACGGCCATTGTCGTGTTCCGGGACACGCAGGTGTTCCGGACAAGCTGGTTTATGCCTTTAGCCGCCGGCTTTATCATGGCGTGCATCAGCTTTGTCCCCATCCTCCGCTCCGGCTGGAACCTGCCCGACGCGGCGATGATGGCCACCGACACCATCCTGGCCGGCGGCTGCGCCTACTTTTATAAAATTGCCCTCTCGCCCTGGTCCGGCCGCTTCAACCTGGA
>JAJUHI010000291.1 GCA_029267955.1 Sporobacter termitidis
CCGCCGGGGGTCCGCCACGGCGTTGTGTACAAGCCGGACGAGCCGAAGGAATACCTCGTGATGGTCTACGCCATCCACCGCAGCGCCGAGTCGCCGGGCCGGCGCCAGCCAGGCCTGGAATACGTGGACCGGGTGGAGCGGGCGCTGTCCGGGCGGCTCTATCTCATCGCCCGGGACGCCGGCGGCTGCCGGCACCTGCTGCCGGAGATCCGGCGGGAGGTCAATGACAAGCAGCCGGGCTGGCAGCTTGCTTTGGAGGATTACTGCCGGCTGTTCTTCGTCCGGCTGATGCGCAACGTGCTGGGCGCCGGCGCGCCGGAGGCGGAGACCGGCCAGGCAAACCTCGCCGTTGAAATCACCAAATACATGCACGCCCATTACCATGAAAACATCTCGCTGGAGGACGTCTCCAAAGCGTTTCACATCACCCCGCGGCATGTGACGCGGATTTTCAGCGATTATTTCGGCACCAGCTTCCGGAAGACCCTGAGCATCTACCGCCTCAATTACGCGAAAAACTACCTCTGCTACACGGACAAGTCCGCCGAGGAGATCGCGTCATTGGTGGGCATTTCGGCGGTGCAGACCCTGTACCGGCTGTTTAAGGAAAACGAGGGGATCACCATCTCGGAATACCGCAAGTACCACCGGAAAACATAGGGTATAGCTCCCGCTTAATGCAAGCTTCTGTTCCCGGCACGAAAAAAGGACGTGGATTCCCGCCTGCGCGGGAATGACACGTCCTTTTATGCGTTGATAACCTGATTACAATTGCCCTTATCCCTATTCCTTCGCGGAGCCTTTGATGACCACGTTTAAAGCGGAAAAATCCGTGGACAGGTCCAGCTCGAAGGGCTCGACCTCCCGTCCGTCCACCTTGAAGACCCGGACCTTCGGCCGCAGGCAGCACGCCTCGTAGTTTTCCATCACAATCGCGGTGCAGCCATTGGACAGCTCCACGGTCGTCCCCACGGGATACGGGGCGACCTTTCTGAGAAAGATCGTGGCCAGCTTCGGGTCAAACACCGTCTCCAGGTTCCCCATGATGTATTCCATGGCCTCGGACGGGCTCAAGGCGTTGCGGTACGGCCGTTCGGAAGATAAGGCGTCGTAGATGTCCGCCAGGGCGATGATCCGGCCGAACAGGGAAATATCCTTGCCGGACTTGCCGTTGGGGTACCCGTAGCCGTTGTATTTTTCATGGTGGTCGCGAATCCCCAGATAGCTGGTGGCCGGCAGCTTGAATTTTGCCCGGGCGTAATCATAGCCCAGCATGGAGTGCTGTTTGACTTCCTCGAATTCCTCCGGCGTTAATACCCCCGGCTTGTTGATGATGTTCAGATTGATGAAAACCTTGCCGATATCGTGCAGAATGGCCCCCATGCCCAGGCGCAGGAGCGTGTTCCTGTCCAGCCCCATGGCGATCCCCAGCACGATGGACAGCACGGCGACGTTGACCGAATGCAGATATGTATAATTATCAAAGCATTTCAGGTCAATCATGTTCACCATTAGGCTCCTGTTGGCCAGGAGCTCGTCCACGATGCTTTCAATCTGCCGGCTGATTTCCTTTATTTTTTCCCGTTTGTTGCCCGGGTCCTTGGCGTCGGTGAAAATTCTCTTAATCCCGTTCATCGTCTCAATGCGCAGCTCGTCGCTGATGGTGTTGATGATTTCGATATCACGGGAGAGGTCGTCATTAATATAGATGCCCGGGAATTTAAGACGGCAAATGCTTTCAATATTCTTTTTGGTGAGCGTTGTTCCGACCACAAGCAGAATTTCGCTGTTTCTGCCATACAGTGTTTTGGCGACTTGCATCCCAGGTCGGAGACAATTTGACGGCACAAACCTCATGAAATGTCCTCCGGGAACCTATGAGATTGGTCATAATTGACACATAGGCCCTGTTATCATATCTTTATCGGCACTATTAAACCGAAAATTAGCCGCCATAAAATCTTTGTATATTTTTTCTTTTTTATTATTTTTTGCCACCCTGCATACTGCCGTCCGTAAACGCCTGTCGTGCAGCAAAAAAGGAATTGCCGGGAGCGGCAATTCCTTTTTATCAACTTAATCAAAATATTCCGGGAAGTTCTTTTCCGGCAGGTTGTCGGGGTCATGGGCATAGATCATTTTATACCCGCAGGCTGCAAGGTGCTGCAGCTTC
>JAJUHI010000292.1 GCA_029267955.1 Sporobacter termitidis
GTAGCCTTCCGGATAGTCCAGCGAGTCGGGCGGGAAGAACTCGTCAACCGGGAATTGGATGCGCGAGAAGAGGGTGCAGGGATCGTCTTCGGCGCCGCCCACGCATTCCTTGTCGGGCAGGCAGTAGTCGTAGGACGGGATCAATAGCTGCGTGTCGCGCTCAAGCCGGACGATGGAGAACTGGCCCAGCGTGACGAGAACGCGGCGATCCGGCTGATCAAACAGCAGCTCGTTGGGGAAGCTCTCCGCAACACAGTTGGGAATCTCGCAGGTGCAGCCATCGTGCCTGTGGTCGTGCCTTTCCACGAGCTTCATGCTCAGGAGAATGGGGTCCACGGCTTCTACGACGGCGATGGGGAGATTGGTGGTTTCAATCGTCCGGGAATCCATGTCGTCGGGCAGAACTCTGGATGTAAACACTCTGGCGCTGCCCTCGCTGCCGTAGAGAATAACCCGTTTATCGAAGATGCACAGGCCCGTAATTTCCTGCGGCCGGTTGACAAGGGAGTAGGCCTCGCCTTTGACCTTATAGAAATACCGCAGGTCGATGGCGAAATGTCCTTTGTTGAACGCTATCTCTTCAACGTCGATCGACACATACAGGAGCTTTGCCGACTTGGGACGGACACTGACAGCGTTGTCTATGTAATTTTGCGATTCACACGTGGGATAAAGCCGCAGATCCTCAATGCAGTCTTTATCCTTACAGGAGTCGTATATCTTACGTGTATGCACGCAAACGGCTTCTCTGATACTGGAATTATCCTGTACAGGGCCCGGTAAAACCCGATCTGCCATTTATTTTCCTCCTTGATGATAAAATGGGTATGTTTGCTTCAATACAGTTTATGCATAGGGATAAAGAGTGTGAAATGTGCGCCGCGCGGTATTCCTTACCGCCATTGTATGTTGCCATACATATCCGTGTGTGCTAAAATTCTAAAGATAAGTATTGACTTATAGGCAATGCCTGGAACGGATGTCCCCGGGCATGTGAAGGGCTGTGATATGGTTGACCATTCTTGGCTTTGACCCGGGGATTGCCACCGTCGGCTTCGGGGTGATCCGCTCGGAGGGTAGCAGGCAGTCGCTGGTGCGCTGCGGGGTAATCCGGACGCCGGCGGGCATGCGCCTGTCGCTCCGGCTCAGCCAAATTTACCGGGACGCCTGCGAATTGATTGACACCTTTAAGCCGGACGCCATTGCCGTGGAGGAGCTGTTTTTCAACACGAACCTGAAAACGGGCATAGCCGTCGCCCACGGCCGGGGCGTTCTTATTCTGGCGGGGGAGGAGCGCGGCGTGCCGATGTTTGAATACACCCCCCTGCAGGTCAAGCAGACGGTGGCCGGCTACGGCCGCGCTGAAAAAAAGCAGGTGATGGAGATGGTCCGCAGGCTCTTGTCCATGGACGCGGCGCCCAAGCCGGACGACGCGGCGGACGCGCTGGCCATTGCCATCTGCCACGCTCGGGTGGCAGGCTCCCTGTTAAACATCAACGGAGGAACCATATGTTCTACTATCTAGAAGGCACGGTGGCGGTCATCGAGCCGAACCTGACGGTGATCGACATCGGCGGCGCGGGCTATGCCTGCCACACGACGGTCAACACCCTGTCGCACCTGGAGACGGGTAAAAAAGCGCGGCTTTATACATACTGCAATATCAAGGAAGACGCCTTTGACATCTATGGCTTTTACGACGTGTCCGAGCGGCGCTTTTTTGAGCAGCTCCTGACGGTCTCCGGCGTGGGGCCGAAGGCGGCCTTGGCGATTTTGTCCTCCGGCACGCCGGAGGCGCTGGCTCTGGCCATAATCAGCGAGGACGAAAAGGCGCTGACCATGGCGCCGGGGATCGGCAAAAAAATCGCCCAGCGGGTGATTTTGGAGCTCAAGGACAAAATTTCCAAGGAGACGCCGCTTATTAAAGCGCCGGGCGCCGTCCCCGCGGGCGGCGCAGCCGCCGGCGGCGGCAAGCTCAGCGACGCCCAATCGGCCCTGGCCGTGCTGGGCTACAGTCCCGCCGAGATTGCCAGCGCCTTACGGGAGCTGGACACGGAGTCGATGAGCGTGGAAGAGATCATCCGGACCGTTCTGAAAAACAGTATCAAGCCATAAGATTTATTCCGGTCCGCTTAATAACCACCATGGCGCGGCCATATCAGGATGGAGCGAA
>JAJUHI010000293.1 GCA_029267955.1 Sporobacter termitidis
GCGCGACGAGCATCGCGACGATAAGCCAAAGCGGCCTTCTGACGGGCGTGAGCGAGGGAACGGTGGTAGTGGTCGCAAAAGCCCTGGACGGCTCGCTTGCGGACGCCACCCTCACGGTGACGGTAGAAGCCGCTCCGCCGGTGTACAACGAGACGAAAGCAAAGGGCTATCAAAGCCTGAAGGCAGCCATCGACGAAGCCTCGGACAACGACAGCATCACAGTGGCGGCGGGGACCTATGAGCTTTCGGCGCAGCTCAATATCACCAAACCTTTGACCATCAGGGGTGTGGGAACGGTTACGATTAAGGCGGTGCCGACAGGCTCGTGGCCGACACAAAACGGTTACAAGCATTTGTTTGCGATATACGCGGGGACTCAGGCGAATCCCGTAACCGTGTCGAACATATGCTTTGACTCGGACGGCAAGGCCTATGGCGTGAGCACCTACAATAACGCGTACGGCGTGCTGAATAACGTGACGATCGTAAACAGCCGCGGCGCGGCGCTTACGGTCAACGGCTCGACGATAGCGGCGGAGAACCTCAACACAAGCGGAAATGTCTGGGGCGCCGTCAACGTGGACCCGGGCGTCGGAGTGCTTACCCCGAGCGTATTTATCCTGACGGGAAGCGGAGTTCTGTCCGAGGACAACCAGATATGGTCAGACGGAGCGAATGTCACGGCCGGGGCGACGGTAAGCGTGACCGCGGCGGGATATACGGAGTATGTAAAGGATAACGACGTAAAATATCTCATGTGGTTCAATAAGGCCCCGAAAAATGTGGCAATAATCTCCGGAACGAACAAGCTCTATACAACAATTCAGGGCGCCATCGAAGCGGCGGCTGACGGCGACACGGTGAACGTGGCGGAGGGCACTTACAGAGAAAACGTAAGCGTCAAGAAGACGATAAATCTGACGGGCGCGGGCGCGAGTAAAACGATAATTGTCGCCACGGACGGGAACAGCACGCCTCTGGTATTTGCCGCAAACAACGCGACGGTAAGCGGCTTTACCATCAAGCACGAATACACGGCGGCGGAAATCGCGGCGTGGAACTTCAACAACAACGGCGTCAGATTCAATCAGTCCACCACCGGAAACACCCTGAGGGATTGCATAGTAACCCTGAACAGGAACGGGATATATCTCAATACCTGCCAGGGGAACACCATTGAAAACAATACGATAGAAAACAACAGAACCGGAATAAACATGACCAGCGGCATCAACAATACCCGCATACTTAACAACACGATAAGAGGCAACTGGACGCTGGGAATAGTGTATTACGACGGCAGCGGCTCGGATTTCTCCACGGTCAGGGTCGAGAACAACAGCTTTGACCAGAACTGGTATTCGGAGATTCTCATAAAAGACGCCGCCTTAAGCACGGGAACTCTTGATATTTCGGGGAACACATTTACGGACAGCCCCGTAACCTACACCACGCTCGACGACACGCATACGGAGCTGAACGAGCCGGCATATGCGGAGCTGAAGCCCCTGTTCTTAGGCGCGGGTTCCTCGGTGAAGCCGTCTGTTGAGCTTCCGACGGTGCGCATTTACAAGAGCGGAAGCGTGCAGATCAAAATTAGCGGAACGACAACCATAGGCTCGGTGGACAGAACGGCTCTTGCAGGCGCGCTGGCATCGGCAAATACGAATATCAATTCGGTACAGGTCAGCGCCGACGGCTCTGAAGTCGGCGTAACGGAAAAATGGGTCACGGCTTCTGAGAAGGCTGCTTACAGGAACGCGATCGACGGGGCACAGGCCGTGGCTGACAGCGGGACTGCGACGCAGACCCAGGTGAATGATGCGATAGCCGCACTTTCGGCGGCGACGGATGCGTTCAACGCGGCAAAGAAAAACGGGACAAACGCCCCCGTGTACAACGGGAGCGTAAGCGGAGTGCTAAGCACGAGCGAAACGGGAGCGGTGACGGGGACGCTGCAAGGGACGTATACGGTGACGATAAACGCGCAGGTGCAGGCGCCGGGCTACGTCAATAACCGTGCGAGCTTCAGCGGGACGGTGAGCGGGGACATAAGCGGAAGCATCAGCGGAACGATAAACTCGAACGGGATAGACACGCTGTCGGGAACTATAACTGGAACCGGAGCGGTTCTGCCGGTACGGATAATCGGAATATTCCCGCAGTCGGGAAC
>JAJUHI010000294.1 GCA_029267955.1 Sporobacter termitidis
GCATCCATGAATTTGAAAAAACTGGCTAATTGGAAGTGGAGGACTTCCTTTTATCATTTCATTTCGTTAATAATTAGGATACAAAACACAGAAAACCCGGCATACGCTCACGCATAGCCGGGTTCTTCGACAAGCTGAAAAACCGCATGCATGTGCGGTTTTTTCTTTTTTTGTAACCCATTTGATACACCCTTGTTGTTGTTATTTCTTCATATTTTTGGTATTTATTTATCAAATTGCGAAAGGACTGAATCCGATGAAAAAATTAAAAGGGCTTTTAGGCTTGTCCCTCGCCCTTATCCTGTTGCTGTTGGCCCTTGTCCCGGCCGTGGCGGCGTCAGACAAAACCGCCCTGCCGACCACCGCCGCCGTGACGGTTGACGGCGCGCCCGTCGCGGTCGGAGGTTACAACATCGACGGCTCCAACTACTTCAAGCTCCGCGACATCGCCATGGCCCTCAACGGGACCGCCAGGCAGTTTGAGGTGGGGTATGACCCCTCTGGTAACGCCATCACCCTGACACCCGGCGCGCCCTACACGCCTGTGGGCGGCGAGCTTAAAGGCGCCGGCGGCGCGGCCGCCCGCACCGCCACGGTTTCCTCCGCCAAAATCACGCGGAACGGCAGCCCCGTCCAGTTGTCCGCTTACCTGATCGGCGGCAACAACTACTTCAAGCTGCGCGACCTGGGCTCCGCCCTGAATTTTGGCGTCACATGGAACGAAACGGCCAACACGATAGAAATCAATACGGCCAAGGGCTACATATCCGACGAATCCAACATCGGCTTCTTTGACTTTGACGTGGATTACACGGCAAAGCCAAATTACAAAATCGTCTATATGATGTCCGCTCTCGGCGTTCTTTACGACATGATGGACAACGGTTTTCTCCTGTGGGCGGCGCGCTTGAACTGCGACTACAGCAGCTTTTCCTCCATGGGCGATAATGAGTTGTACATCGCCGCCCTCGAGCGGTATGCCAAACAGGGCATTGACGGATTTCTGCTGGACCCGGACACGGCGATTTACCCCAGACTGATTGAAATCCTCGACGAATACGAAATCGCCTGGATGCCGTGCATGGTCCAGGCTACAGACGAGAGCGGCAAGCTGCTGCATCCCTGCGTCGGCTTTGACAACACCGATTTCGGCGTCCAGATGGCGACCTGGAGCATCAATTACGCCCAAAAAACGTGGCCCAATGCAAAGGCTTCTGAAATCGGCATGCTGTCCATGGATTTCTCACTCTCCCCGCAGGTCCATGAGCGGACCACGGGCGCGCAGGGCATCTGGCGGAAGCAGGGCTTCCCGGAGAACAACTTCGTCGTTGTTGACGGCGCCACCGTCGGAGATTTCACGGAGGACGGCGGCTTCAACCTGGCCCGGCCGGCCTTCGCCGCCAGGCCCGATATTAAATACTGGCTCGTCTGCGCCTTCATGGACGATTACGCCAGCGGCGCGGCGCTGGCGGCAAAGGAGCTCGGGCTCGAGGACAACTGCGTCGTCATTGACTGCGGCGGCTCGGAACTCATAGGCCAATGGGACGGCGGGGTCGAAACCAGCTGGAAAGCCGCCGTCTATGCGGCTCAAATGCTGTTTGTGGAGCCGATGATCTGCGGCCTGTACGCGATGATGGACGGCCAGGCCACGCCCGAAACGCTCTGGCCCGATTTCATCAATAAGGCCGCCGGAGAGAAATACGCCTTTATGAAGGTCCCGACGTATATTTTGACAAAGGACAATTATACGGAATATCTGGAATGGGTGGACTGGTACACGGGCTTTGACATGTCCAGTTACACCTACAACGGCACGCGATACCCCGCGAGAGCGCCCGCGCCGTCGTTTTAGAAGAGTACATAAATAACAAGAAAGCCTGCTCAGCTTCAAACTGGGCAGGCTTGTTTTATTATAATTTTCTTATGTAGCCGCGCCGTAGCGCATGGGGCAAACGGTGCGGCAGGCGTTGCAGTTGGTCACCTCGAAGCCGCGGGCATTTTTCAGGTAGGTGTTCATCCGGCAGCGCTTCTGGTCCACGGTCCGGCCGTCCAGCGCCCCGACAGGACAGCTGTCCAGGCACTTTTGGCAGCCGTCCAGGCAGACGCTCTCCGCCCAATCGTCCGACGGCAAATCAATATCCGTCAAAACCGCGCCGATATTCA
>JAJUHI010000295.1 GCA_029267955.1 Sporobacter termitidis
CACCCCGGAGCTGTTTTCTAAAATCGTCTGTGATAAAATCCGCCTGCGGCCCGATACCGGCGGCATTATCGAGGCGCTTGAGAAACAGGACCTCGGCAGCGTCACCCGCCGGATGTACAACGTCTTTGAGGATGTGCTGCCTAAGGGGACCGGCGCCATCGGCGAGATCAAGGCGTGTCTGTTGGACCATTCGGCCCTGGGGGCCGTCATGACCGGCACCGGCTCCGCCGTCATCGGCATCTTCCGGGAGCCGGGCGACGCCGAAGCGGCCTATAGCGATTTAAAGAGCAGTTATGACGAATGCTATCTGACAAAACCCGTGGGCCGGCTGGATATCTGACGGCCCGACTTGTTTAAAACTCAAAACCTCCGTCGATACTAAAGTATGTAAATGCTTAAAGCTTAAAGCATTGAAGCAACATGCTGATATCGTCGGAGGTTTACTTATGAAGCTGAAAAAATGGGAACTGGCGCTGATCATTGCCCTGGCCGTCACCTTCCTGGGCGGCGCGGCGGTGGCAGCCGGCCAGAAGACCCAGGAGGAGCTGGCGGCCAAGCTGATCCGCCTGCACGTGGTGGCCAATTCCAATACCGGGGCGGACCAGGCCCTGAAGCTGAAAGTTCGCGATGAGATCCTGGCCCGGGTGGGGCCGCTGTTGAAGGGCGTCACCGACCGGGAGGAGGCCGCCGCGATGATTGAAGACAAGCTCGGGGAGATCATGGAAGCGGCCAAATCGGTCCTCCGGGCCGAAGGGTGTGACGATGCGGTGACGGCATCGATTGTAACCGAGGATTTCCCAACCCGGGACTATGAGACTTTCCGTCTCCCCGCCGGAGAATATACGGCCCTGCGGGTGGTCATCGGCGACGGGGCGGGGCAGAACTGGTGGTGCGTCGTGTTCCCGCCGCTGTGCGTGACGGCGGCCTGCGACGCCAAGGAGGTCATGAAGCTCTTGACCGACGAGGAGGTCAAGCTGATTACCTCCGACGAGCCGGAGTATGTGATAAAGTTCAAAACCGTCGAAATTGCCCATCAGCTAAAGGAGCTATTGGGGTTAAACTGAAAGAGAAAATTTTCATCAGCCGCAAACGGGCCGCCCTGGCGTGCGGCCCCTACGGTCGAGGGGATGTAGGGGTCGCCGTCTTCGGCGACCCATCAATCAGGCGGGCCGGGACCAGCGTCCCGGCTCTGTTTTTTATTTTGCGTGGAATACAGGCGCCGGATAATGCACAGTAAGGATTGCCCGAAGACCGCTTCTATTGTATGATAAAAATATTACCAAAGATAAACACTGGCGCGGCACCTGACGCGCCTTACTTAAAACTTGATATATCGGAAAGGAGCTATCACCATGAAAGTACTGCTGATTAACGGCAGCCCCAACAAGGAGGGCTGCACCTATACGGCGCTGCGGGAGGTTGCCGACGCGCTGGAGAAAAACGGCGTGGAAACGCAGATATTCCACATCGGTACAAAGCCGGTTTACGACTGCACGGGGTGCCGGAAATGCATGGAGCTGGGCCGGTGCGTTATTGACGGCGACGTCTGCAACGAAATGGCGCGGCTTGCCGCCGAAGCCGACGGCCTTGTCATCGGGTCGCCGGTCTATTACGCCGGCCCCAACGGCGCCCTGTGCGCGCTGTTGGACCGCATGTTCTTCTCCAGCGGCGCAAAGCTTGCCTACAAGCCCGGCGCGGCCGTCGTCAGCTGCCGGCGCGGCGGCGCGGGCTCGGCCTTTGACCGGCTCAACAAGTATTTCACCATCTCCCAGATGCCCGTCGTCTCGTCCCAGTACTGGAACGCCGTCCACGGCAACACCCCCGAGCAGGTGAAAAAGGACAAGGAAGGGCTCCAGATCATGCGGCGGCTGGGCACCAATATGGCCTGGCTGCTCAAGTCCATCGCCGCCGGAGAGGGCCCCATTAAACTGGAGGAGCCGCGCCAGGTCACCAGCTTCCACGACGGGTTATAGGATACGGACATAATAAAAACTCATGTAAAACTGATATAAATCTGCGCGAAAGGAAAACGGATGAAGAAGGAATTCTGCGGGAGCAGGGGCTATGTCGCATCAGAAGAGCTTGAGCGGTGCGTCAATATCGCCATCGCTCTGAAAAAGCCCCTGCTCATAAAAGGCGAGCCCGGCACA
>JAJUHI010000296.1 GCA_029267955.1 Sporobacter termitidis
GCAGCAGATATCCGACACCGCCTTGACGGCTGCGGACGAGTTGACGTAACACATCACCGCGGCGTTGGGATGCGCGGCGCGCAGGCGCTTGACATCCTCCACCGTCACCATGTCGGCCATGGGACAGCCGGCGTCAATGGCTGGAATCAGCACTTTCTTGTCGGGAGAGAGCAACTTGGCGCTTTCTCCCATGAAGCGGACGCCGCAGATCACAATGAGATTTTCCTTCGCCTCCTTGGCCCTTTTGGCCATTTCAAAGGAGTCGCAGACATGGTCGGCGATATCCTGCACGTCCAGCGGAACATAATAATGAGCCAGGATCAGCGCGCCTTTTTCCTTTTTCAGCGCCCGGATTTTATCCTGGATGACTTTCTTGTTTTCCATTGACCTTTCCTCCCCGAGAGGTGACATGGCGCGAAGCTTGCTTCGTTTTCAATCTATACTATGGGCATATTTTTGTCAACATATCCGGAGTTGATATTAACCGGTGCAAATGTTATCATGTACCATAGAATAATTACAGTATGTCCGAAGCCGCCGAAATAATAAGGAGTGACCATGAAGACGATGAAACGATTGATTGCCGTTCTGCTTGCCGCTGTGCTTCTTATCTGTTTCACCTCGGCTTTGGCATCCGCGCCCGGGTCGCCCTCCGACCCGCTTATTTCCCTGGCTTACATAAAGGACACGTTTTATCCGGCCCTTAAAAGCGATATCGAAAACCTGATTGGCAGCACCATCGGCGCGCTGTACGACACGGCCGGAAAGAAGGCCGACCAGATATACGGCGACGCCATGCGCCTGTTGGGCGGCATGGAGGGGTATTCCTTCGCCGGTTCCTTTACGGCCTACAGCATCCCGTCCGGCAAGACAGCCGAGCTTGTCACCGGCAGCTCCTTCATCCTGGCCTCCGGGGAGGCGGCGCTGCAGATCACGCGGGGCGCCGTCATCAACGTCTCCACCGGAGAAGAGGTGCCGAGCGGCGCCGCGCTGGCGGTCAACCAGCGTTATCTGTGCGCGGAGGACACCACCGCCGTCTTTTCATCCCCGACAGTCGCCTACTGCCTGATCGACGGCTACTATAAAACAACCGGCTCCCCCATCGTCAACCCCTTCAGGGATGTGGGCATGAGCGACTGGTTCTTCCCCGCCGTCAATTACGCCGGGGAAAAGGGCCTCTTTACCGGCACCACCCCCACAACCTTCTCACCGCAGGCGCCCATGACGCGGGCCATGTTCGTCACCGTGCTGCACCGGCTGGCCGGCAAGCCCGCCGTCCCCGCCGCCACGGTATTTTCCGATGTGGCCAACCCCGCCGAGTATTATTATGACGCCGTCAACTGGGCCAATCTGAACAAGATTGTCACCGGTTTTGACGACGGCAAATTCCACCCCGACGAGCTGATTACCCGGGAGCAGATGGCCGTCATCATGCACCGGTACGCCAGCTACGCCGGCTACAGCACCATACCGACGGACACCGCCGCTTTCGAGCAGTTCCCCGATAAGGGCAGCGTTTCGGACTTTGCCGTCGACGCGATGAAGTGGGCCGTCTCCCAGAGGCTCATCAACGGCTCCGACGGGTACCTGCTGCCGAAAAATACGGCAACCCGGGCCCAGGTGGCGCAGATTATCATGAATTTCTCCAGAAACATCATCATCACCATGTAACAAGCGGGCAGCCCCTGAATACAATGGACTGAACCCTGATACGGGCGCATTTCAAAAGCCTCGTATCGGCGAGAAGTGCTCCCTACCAAGGTCAATATGATTTGGAGGTAAATTCATGGGCTGCGATAGAGTCGGCGGTATTTTTAACCATAACGGCTGCGCCTGGCTGATTATTATCCTGGTCATCATCTTCTTCTTCGGCTTTGATGGCTTTCCCTTTGGTTGATCAGGCCTGAGCCTCTTGGAGCATTAACATTTGCAACCCCCACGAATAAAATGAAGTGAACCCTGATTGGGCTACAATGATTTAGGAGGAATCCAAATGGGCTGCGACCGTGGTATCTTTGGCAACGGCTGTGCCTGGCTGGTTATCGTACTGGTTATTATCTTCTGCTTCAGCTGGGGCGGCTGCGACTAACTCATTATTAAAGTAAATAACGCCGGTTGGCAATTGCCTTCCGGCTTTACATA
>JAJUHI010000297.1 GCA_029267955.1 Sporobacter termitidis
TAAATCTGCGCGAAAGGAAAACGGATGAAGAAGGAATTCTGCGGGAGCAGGGGCTATGTCGCATCAGAAGAGCTTGAGCGGTGCGTCAATATCGCCATCGCTCTGAAAAAGCCCCTGCTCATAAAAGGCGAGCCCGGCACAGGCAAGACCATGCTGGCCGAGGCTGTGGCCGAGTCCCTTGGGATGGAGCTTATCGTATGGAATATTAAGTCCACCACAAAGGCCCAGGACGGGCTGTATGTCTACGATACGGTGCAGCGCCTCTACGACAGCCAGTTCGGCGTTGAGGGCGTAGACAATATATCTAAATACATCAAGCTGGGCAAGCTGGGCGAGGCGTTTAAAAAGGACAGGCAGGTCGTCCTGTTGATCGACGAGATCGACAAGGCCGACCTCGAGTTCCCCAACGACCTGCTCTGGGAGCTTGACAAAATGGAGTTTTATATCCCGGAGACCGGGGAGACGGTGAAGGCGACGGTTCGGCCCGTGGTTATCATCACCTCAAACGCCGAAAAGGAGCTGCCGGACGCCTTTTTAAGGCGCTGCATCTTTCACTATATTGCCTTTCCCGACCAGGAAATGATGGAGAGGATCGTGCGCGTCCATTTTGATAATCTGGATGAAGAGCTGCTGCGCCAGTCGCTGCAGGCGTTTTACGCGCTCCGCGAAATGCGCGGGCTGCAGAAAAAGCCCAGTACCTCCGAGCTCATCGACTGGATCGGGGCGCTGCAGATCGGCGGTATCCCGCCCCACCGTATCGCCAGCGAAATGCCCTTTCTCGGTGTTCTGCTCAAAAAGGACGAGGATTTGGCCGCCGTTGCCCGCGGCCATCTGAAACGCGCATGGTAGTAAGATATGTTTACAGAATTTTTCTATCTGCTCCGGGCCAGGGGGCTGGATGTGTCATTGCAGGAGTGGTTTACCCTCCTGGAGGGCCTAAAGCTGGGGCTGCACGAATCGAGCCTGACGGGTTTTTACCACCTGGCCCGCGGCGCTCGTGAAAACCGAGGCGGATTTTGACAAGTTTGATCTCGCCTTTATCGAGTATTTTCAAGGGCTCAAGACTTATGACGAGCTGCCGGCGGAGCTGTTGGAATGGCTGTCCACGCCGATTGACGGCGGCGAATTTGATAAGGCGGCGCTGGACGGTTTGGCGAAGCTGGACCTGGAGGAGCTGCGCCGAAAATTTGAGGAGCGCTTGAGAGAACAGCACGAGCGCCACGACGGCGGCAGCCACTGGATCGGTACCGGCGGCACCTCCCCCTTTGGCAATTCGGGCTATCACCCCGGCGGTATCCGTGTGGGCGGGGCGGGGATGCACCGGAGCGCCATACAGATCGCCGGCGAGCGGCAATACAGAGACTTCCGGGAAGACAGCGTCCTGGAGGAGCGGCAATTCCAGGTGGCGTTTCGGTCCCTGCGGCAGCTGTCTTCCAACGAGGACGGCCCCAAGGATGAGCTGAAGCTTGAGGAGACCATCGACAAGACCTCCGAAAACGCCGGGCGGCTGGAGCTGGTGTTCGGCAGGCCCCGGCGCAATACCGTAAAACTTGCCGTTTTGTTTGATTCGGGCGGGTCCATGTGGCCCCATGCCCGGCTGTGCGCGTCGCTGTTTCAGGCGGCCAGCAAATCCAATCATTTTAAGGATTTGAAGGTTTATTATTTCCATAACTGCTTTTATGACTATCTGTACACCACGCCCGCCTGTTCAATAGCCAAAAGCGTTGAGACGGAATGGGTGCTCAACAATCTCAAAAGCGATTACCGGATTATCGTGGTGGGAGACGCCTCCATGGCGCCCTCCGAACTGCTCAGGCCGGGCGGCTGCATCGACTACGGCCTGTACAACGAGGAGCCCGGCATCGAGTGGATTCGCCGTTTCCGCAGAAAATATGAAAAAATGATCTGGTTAAATCCCGTGGACCCCTCGGGCTGGGAACGGGGGTACGGCTCCATGACCATCAAGCTCGTCAGGGAGGAGGTCCCGATGTTTCACCTATCCGTTGACGGCCTGAAAGCTGGGCTCAAAACCCTCATCGCCGCGCGGTAGGGGCAATCAGATGGATTATTTGCACAATATCCCGCCAAATTACAACAA
>JAJUHI010000298.1 GCA_029267955.1 Sporobacter termitidis
CCGCCTCGGCCTGTTTCCGCTGGGTCACATCCCGGAGAAAGACAAGCGCGCCGTTTTTACCCTCGTATTCAAAGGGGACGCCCGTGGTCTCTCCCCAGACGTCGCCGTTTTTACCGGTAAACCGGTATTCCTGAAAATCCCTTACCGGCTGCCTGTCCTCATTGAGCCGGCGGATGCGCTCCTGGATAACGGGCCTGTATTCCGGGGCAAAGCTGTCGCATACGGGCGTCCCCACCAGCTGCTCCGGCGAGGAAATCCCGAAAAATGCGCAGGCGGCGGGGTTTAAGTAGGCAAAATTCCCGTCGGTCTGTATAAAGATCGGCTCCGGCGCCGCTTCCACAATCGTTTTGTATTTGCGCTCGGCTTTCCGGAGGTTGGTTAAATCCGTGACAAGGCCGAGAAAGAGCTTTTCCTTGCCGATGACCGTGCAGCCGAAGTTGATGTCCACCGGAATCTCGGTGCCGTCCCGCCGCCTGTGGCGGCCGTGAAAGACGTAGGTTTCGCCGGGCTTGATCTGCAGCCATTCCTCCGGCGTCTCCCCGGCGCGGAGGTGGGTATCCACGTCGGAAATGGACATTGACAGGAGCTCTTCCCGCGTGTAGCCGAGCTTTTCACAGGCGCACCTGTTGACATCCAGTATCCGCCCGGTGATATCGTGCATGAAAAAGGCTTCGCTGGCCTGCTCGGCAACGGCGATATACAGGGCCCGGAGTATTTCCAGATTGTTCTTTTCCCGGAGCATGTCGGTGACGCATTCCAGCCGGAGCATGACAACAGGCTGCCCGTCCGGCAGCGTGCCGGCGGCGGCGGATGACCGGTACTTCTCCGACCGGCCGTTTTTATGCGTCAATTCATGGTCAACATCCGCCGTTAGGCCGCCGGGCTGCCCCAGCCGGCCGATTGTCTGCCGGAAGCCGGACCGGTCCCCTGCCGGCAGCAGCGCTTCAAAGGAAGAACCGGCAAGCTCCTCCGATGCGTAACCCGTCTTTTCCAAAAAGGCTTTATTGGCAAAACGCACGGTAAAATCCCTGCCGAGGAATACGACAGGCGCGTCAAGCATGTCAAAAAACACCGCATTATCAATACCGTTATGCGTGTCTTCACTATTTCCCATTTATTTTTCACCCACTAAATTGTATCATACCGGACACTTGCATCAAATGATATAAAATGACAAATTACGTGTTGAATATTATGCAATTTTACAATAATATACCGTCCGTTTTTGGAATTTATAGACGTTTTTACAAAATGTCGCAGTCAAAAGAAGCCGGCTGGCGTTTTAATCACACGCGCCTTGTGGTATACTGCGGGCAGGGCTGAAAGCCAAAATGACACGGAGAAAGGCGGTTTATAGCATGGCGGAGATTTATCTGGCGGGCGGCTGCTTCTGGGGCGCGGAAAAATATCTGGCGTCGATCCGGGGCGTTATCGAAACCCAGGTGGGATATTTAAATGGCAAAACCGAAAACCCGACGTATGAGGAGGTCTGCCGCGGGAGCGGCCACGCCGAGGCCGTCCGGGTCGTCTACGACCCCGCCGTGGCGCCCCTTGATTTTATCCTGTCGCTGTTTTACGAGGCCATTGACCCCACCGCCTTAAACCGCCAGGGGAACGACCGGGGCATCCAGTACCGGTCGGGCATTTACTACACCGACCCGGGCGACCTGCCGGTCATCCGGCAGTCCCTGGCGCAGCTGCAGGAAAGGTTTAATAAACCCGTCGTCATCGAGGTGGGGCCCTTGGAGAATTATTACCCCGCGGAAGAGTATCATCAAAAGTATCTCGACAAGAACCCGGGGGGCTACTGCCACATCGGGCCGGACAAATTCCGGCGCGCCGCCCCGGAGGCGGAGACCCTCCGCCGGGTCCTGACCCCCGAGCAATACGCCGTCACCCGGGAAAACGCCACGGAGCCGCCCTTTCACAACGCCTACTGGGACCATTTCAAACCCGGCATCTATGTGGACATCACGTCGGGCGAGCCGCTTTTTTCCTCCTCGGACAAATTTGAGTCCGGCTGCGGCTGGCCCAGCTTTACAAAGCCCATCGACCCCAATGTGGTGCGCCGGCGGCGCGACCTTTCCCACGGC
>JAJUHI010000299.1 GCA_029267955.1 Sporobacter termitidis
CAACGAGTTTTTTGAGATCACACGGTTCAATCTCACGCAGCTGACGCCGGAGCCCGTCAAGGTCAACCTCACCCGCATGCTGGAACAGCTTGTCTCCGAGTTTTATCCCATGTTCGCCGAAAAGAACCTCACCTGCGCCCTCAAGGTCCCGCCCAATTACGAGGCCCGGTTTGATGCGGACATGATGGCCCGGGTTTTCGACAATCTGCTCCGCAACGCCATCATCTACAGCTTCAACGACAGCGTTGTCACCATTGCCGCGGACGCCTCGGAGGGCCGGCACCGCATCCGGTTTATCAACGAGGGCAACACCATCCCGCCGGAAAAGCTGGAACGTATCTTCGAGCGTTTTTACCGGCTGGACGCCGCCCGTGCGTCCAATACCGGAGGCGCCGGCCTGGGGCTTGCCATCGCAAAGGAGATCGTGGGGCTGCACGGCGGCGCCATTACGGCCGCCAGCGCGGACGACAAGATTATATTTACCGTGACGCTGCCGGTTTAAAAGCCCGCCGCCGCCGCGCCGTCAGAAAATCTTAAGAATAAAAATATCATTTTTTCTGAAATAAAAACGAAAAAACAGCGCTCCTTGTTCTGGTACGATCACTTTTGCCGGGACAAGGAGCGCTCTTTTTTATATGCCATCCGGCAATCTGACAAAGGGTGAACGCGCACATGCATCGGAAAAAGATTGTGTTGGTCTTCGGGGGCTGTTCCCCGGAATATGAGGTGTCATTAAAGTCTTCCTACGCCGTCGCATCAAGCGTCAGCGGCGGCAAATACGAGCTCATCCTGCTGGGCATCACCAGAACGGGGCGCTGGTACCGGTACACAGGGCCTCTTGACAGGCTGCCGGACGACACCTGGCACCTGGACCCCCGCCACTGCCGGACGGCCGTCCTGTCGCCGGACAGGCCCGGCTGCCTGCTGGAATTCTCAGGCGGCGGCGTTATGAAAACGGGTATTGACACCGTTTTTCCCGTCCTGCACGGCCAAAACGGCGAAGACGGCGCCATACAGGGGCTCTGCCAGCTGGCCGGCATCCCGGTTATCGGCTGCGGGACGTTAAGCGCCGCCCTGTGCATGGACAAGGACAGGGCCCACCGGCTCGTGGCCGGCGCCGGTATCCGCGTGCCGAAATCCGTCCGCCTGGACAGCCCGCCGCCGGCGAGCGACCTGGCGGTGCTGACTGACGGCCTGCCCTGCCCGCTCTTCGTCAAGCCCCTCAGAGCCGGGTCCTCCATCGGCGTCAAAAAGGTTGCCTGCCATAGCCATCTGAGCGCAGCGGTCCGCGAGGCCTTCCGGTTTGACAGTGCCGTCATTATCGAGGAGGGGATTGACGGCTTTGAGGTGGGCTGCGCCGTCATGGGCAACGACACGCTGACCATCGGCCGCGTGGACGAAATCGAGCTGGCGGACGGGTTTTTCGACTATACCGAGAAATACACCCTCAAAACTTCCAGGATACATATGCCCGCCCGGATCACCCCGGAAACCGAAGAACGTATTTGGGACGCGGCGGCCCGGATATACCGCCTCCTGGGCTGCCAGGGCTTTGCCCGAGTGGACATGTTTCTCACCCCGGACGGCGAGATCGTCTTCAACGAGGTCAACACCATCCCGGGCTTTACGCCCCACAGCCGCTTTCCGAATATGATGCGGGGCATCGGCATCGGCTTTGAAGAGCTGGTGGACAGGCTTATCGAGCTGGGGCTGGACGCATGAGGCGCGTGGTGTTGTCCGAAGCGGATATCCATAACGGCCCGCTGCTCCTGGTCAGAAACGGCTGCCCCCTGCATAATTCTTACCGCATTCAACTGACGCCCCTGGGCGGGGACAACCGGGTGTTGATGGAGAGAAGGGCCGCCTTGCTCTTAAGCCAGGCAATCCGGGCGGCCGGCGGTGACGGCCGGATCGTGCCCGTCAGCGGGTACCGCAGCAGACGTGAGCAGGAAGAGCTTTACGGCAGCTGCCTGCTTTCCAGGGGAGAAGCATTTACACGCCAATACGTGGCCGCGCCCGGCTGCAGCGAGCACGAGACGGGGCTGGCATTGGACCTGGCGGACGGCGCG
>JAJUHI010000300.1 GCA_029267955.1 Sporobacter termitidis
CAGACCCGCCCGCCGTGGCGGCGGACGATTCTGGAAACAATGGCGAGGCCCACGCCAGTCCCGGGGTATTCCTTCTGGCTGTGAAGGCGCTGGAACACGCCGAACAGCTTGTTCTGATACGCCATGTCAAAGCCCGCGCCGTTGTCCTCGACGGCATAGACCGTCTCGTCGCCCGATATTCTGGCGGTGACGCGGATTTTCGGCTTTGGGTTCTTGGAGGAAAACTTGACCGCGTTGTCCAGCAGGTTCACCCAGACCTGCCGGATCAAATGCAGGTCGGCGCAGGCGTAGGGCAGATCCCCAACCGTAAAATCAATGGCTTCCCGCTGCTCCTCGGTGGTCAGCTCCATGTACACCCGGAGTACCAACGCCCGCATGTCCACCTTTGTCAGCTGCAGCGCCGAGCGCCCCACCCGGGACAGGGACAAGAGGTCGTCAATAAGCTGCCCCATGCTCCGGGCGCTGTCGGCAATGACGCCGCAGATGCGCCGCCCTTCGTCGTCCAGGACGTGCCCGTAATCCTCCAACAGGATGCGCACAAACCCGTTCATGGAGCGCAGCGGCGCTCTGAGGTCGTGAGAGACGGAGAAGGTGAACGACTCCAGCTCCCGGTTTGCCTCCTCCAGCTCCGCCGTCCGCTCCTGAATCATCTGCTCCAGGTTTGTCGCGTACCGCTCCGTCACCTGCAGCAGCCGCGTCGCCTCGATGGCCAGCGCGACCCGGGTGACCATCTCCTGCAGCGTCACGATATTTTCTGACGGCAGCTCCCGGGGCGGGATATACCCGATACTGATGATCCCCCGAAACCTGCCCGTGGTGATAACGGGGATATGATAGCCGCTGCCCAGCCCCTGACACTTGAATATCTTCGCGACAACCGCCGGGGGCTTTTCTCCGCCGGTCCGGCTGATGGTATCCGATATGGCCGACAGCTGCGCAAGCTCCAGATTGTCCACCGGGATCTCGTACTTTTCGGATGTCTTTTGGCTGCGGTCGGATTTGACCACATGCAGGACCTTATCGTCCAGGCCCAGAATAGCAACGCCGATTATATCCGGCTCCAGCAGCCGGTCAATATAGCGCAGCGCGTTTTCGCCGATGGAAAACAGGGACTCAAAGCCGCCCAGTATCGCCAGGTCAAACTCGTGGATGGCCTGCAGCCGGGCGGCGTTTAGCCGCAGCGCCTCAAGGGTCCGGACGCGCTCCGTTTCGTCAATGACGACGGAGATGTGCATGTCGCCTTCCGGCACGGGGGTGTTGTAGGCGGAGATGTAGCGGGTCTCCTGGCCCTGGCGGGTAATGGGGATGTTCTCCCAGCGCATGCGCCGGGGGTCGCCGCTTCGCATATCCTCCAGAACGCGCGCGCGTATCTTCTCCCGGAAGTCAGGGTCCTCGTAGACGGCGTCGAAGAAAACGTCTTCGCCCTCCAGCGCCTCCCGGGTTGTCCTGTAAAACTGGGGGAATTTATCGTTCATGTAGCAAAAAGTAAGCGGCAGCGCGCTGGTGTTGACGGCGATGCCGATGGGCAGGTTGTCCATGACGATTCTGGAAAACCTGTCCGCCCGCATTCTCTCGGTGATGTCCTGATGGGTCACCATCGCGTAGTGGACGCCGTCGTGCTCGGTAAAGCTGACGCTGGTGAGCATGACATGCTCTTCCCCGCTCTTGGTGCGATGCGTTGTTTCAAGATTTCGGACGGTCTGGTCCGTACGGATGAGCTCCGCTATCTCGTCGTCGCTGAGATAGTTGTCGGAGATCCCAAGCTCCACGGCCGTGTGCCCCACGGCCTCTTCTTTGGTATAGCCGAAAAGCTGTATCCAGGCCTCGTTGACGTCCACAATCCGCCGCTCCGGCAGCTGTTCAACCAGTACCGGCACCGCAGCGCCGCTGAACAGCTTTTCATATTTCCGGCGGCTGGCCAGCAGCGCCGCCTCGGCCTGTTTCCGCTGGGTCACATCCCGGAGAAAGACAAGCGCGCCGTTTTTACCCTCGTATTCAAAGGGGACGCCCGTGGTCTCTCCCCAGACGTCGCCGTTTTTACCGGTAAACCGGTATTCCTGAAAATCCC
>JAJUHI010000301.1 GCA_029267955.1 Sporobacter termitidis
GCCCCTTTTGCCGGCTTCCACCGTGAATACGTGGCCGGAACGGATGTTCCGCAGCCCCGGACTCCTGCCGGCTCTCTGGAAAAAGTGACAGACCACCGTCTTCGTCACAGCCTTTTGCACTATTGTTTTTAAAATAACATATGGCATAAGGTCTGTCAATATGCGCCAGCATGCCGGCGGCGCTGGCTGTCGCCGCCTGCGCAGCCGCCGCCGGCGACTGGACAACCCCCTGCCCGTATGGTAAAATAACCTGACATTGCAGTAAGTGTCAATTCATGGTGAAAAGTGATGGCAGGGCAGATGAGAACGGACGTTTTGGGCGTGGGGTTTGACAACCTGACAATGGACGAGGCCCTTAATTTGGCCGAAACATATCTGGACGGACGGCAGTCTGCGTACGTCGTGACGCCCAATCCGGAGATTGTCTGGCGGTGCCGGGAGGACGACCGGCTCAAAAAAGCCGTCTCCGGCGCGACTCTCGTGCTCCCGGACGGCATCGGCATCATTTACGGCGCGCGGATTTTAAAAAGGCCGCTGAAGGAGCGGGTGCCGGGGGTCGATTTCGCCGAGAAGCTCATGGCGCGGATGGCCGGACGCGGGAAAAGCGTCTTTTTGCTGGGCGCAAAGCCCGGCGTCGCGGCGCAGGCGGCGGCGAACCTGGCGGCCAAGTACCCGGGGCTCGTCATAGCCGGTACCGCCGACGGGTATTTTAAAGACGACGAGCCGGTGATAAACGCCGTCAACGCGGCAAATCCGGACTTTTTGGTGATCGGCCTCGGCGCGCCGAAGCAGCAGGAGAGCTGGATGGCGGCGCACCGGGACAAGCTCCGCGTGGGGATTATGGGCGGCTTCGGCGGCTCCATTGACGTGTGGGCCGGTACGGTGGCCCGCGCGCCGGTCTCCTGGCAGCAAGCCAATCTGGAGTGGCTTTACAGGCTACTCAAGCAGCCCAGCCGGTTTAAGCGGCAGATCAAGCTGCCCCTGTTCCTGTTTGCCGTCATCGGACAGAGACTGCGGCGTCGATAATTTTTATATAAGGGGCGCTCGTTATGGCAGAAAAGCGGGTTTTTATCTCTGGATACCGGAGGATCACATGGGCCGATTGATTGTTTTTGAAGGGATTGACGGCAGCGGCAAGACGACGCAGGTCAAGCTGATGATTGACCGGCTGGAAAAGGAAAACGTCCGCTTCCGGCGTCTCAATTTCCCCCGGTATGACGAGCCCTCCTCCGCGCTGCTGCGCATGTATCTGGGCGGAGAGTTCGGCGACAAGCCCGAGGATGTAAACGCCTACGCGGCGTCAACCTTTTTTGCCGTCGACCGGTACGCCTCCTATAAAAAAGACTGGCAGGCCGACTATCTGGCCGGCACGCCAATTTTGACGGACCGTTATACGACCTCCAACGCCATCCATCAGGGGTCCAAGCTGCCGGAGGACCGGCGGGAAGCCTTTTTTAAGTGGCTGTACGACTTTGAGTTCGGCCTGATGGAACTGCCGGCCCCCGACGTCGTCATATACATGGATATCCCGCTTGAAGCGGCCCTGGCGCGCATCGGCCAGCGCCGGACGGAAACCGGCGCCGGCGCGGACATCCATGAGCGCGACGCGGAATATCTGCGGGCGTGCTGGCAGTGCGGCCGGCAGGCCGCCGATTATTACGGATGGCGGAAAATCCCCTGCTTTGACGGCGGCAGGGCGCGGACAGCCGAGGAGATCCATGAGGAGATCCGGCAAGTACTCAAGCTGGAGTAATTAAGAATGCACGAAGAAAAACAAGCCCTGCGCCGCCGGCTTCTCGCGGATATCGACAGGCTGCCCGCCGACTATGTCAGGCAGAGCGACGAGGGGATATTTAAAAACCTGACGGACCTGCCGCAATTCAAGGCGGCAAAAACCATCTTCACATACTACAGCCTCGGCCGGGAGCCGGATACGGTCCGGCTTATCAGGCTGGCGCTGGAGCTGGGCAAAACGGTGACCCTGCCGGTCTGCTTCAAGGGCGGCGTGATGGAAGCGCGGGCCATCGAGTCCATCGACGAGCTCCAGGAGTCGAAAATGCA
>JAJUHI010000302.1 GCA_029267955.1 Sporobacter termitidis
GCGCCGTGGAGCTCAAGAATCTTCTTGACGATGGAGAGCCCGAGCCCTGTGCCGATGATGGCCCGTTTATGCTTTTTATCAACTTTGTAGTGCGGCAATTAAGTCCAAATTTGAAATTCAAAAAGAAGCATAAAAAAGCGGCGGCATCTCGTGACGAAGATGCCGCCGTCAGCTTAAATTGTGTGCTCCTTATTTGATTATCATTAGTCCTCAAAGACGGTTGTATAGATCTGGCCGTCCGCGCAGTCAAACTGTACCGGGTCGGAATAGGCGTAGTTGCCCATGGCGTCCCACATCTCGAACACCATGCGGTAACTGCCGTCAAAGAGGGGGGCCTCGGCGAAGGCGGTGTCCTTTGTTACGGTGATGGTCTCCGCCTCGTAAGTTTCGAAATCGTCATCGCCGGACAGGGAGGCGATCTTCCACAGCGTGGTGATCTCGTCGCCCTCCTGGAGCAGGCGCAGCTCCTTGTCCGCCATGCCGCTCTCGTCGACGCCCTGCCAAGCGCCCAGAATGGTCCAGGCCTCGGCGGTAAAGTCGTAAACCACCTGGAGGTTATATGCCTCGCCGTTTAACAGCACCGGCACGGAGTAGAGGTTATAACCCTCGCCCTCATTGCTCAGTTCCATGTACACAAGGCAGCCGTCGATGGCGCCCCACACGCCGCGGAAGTTGTCGTAAAAGACGCCGTTGTCCCAGTCGGCGACGATGTCGTTGTCCGCACCAAGCAGCATCATGACGTCGTTTTCCTCGTCCACATAGAACAGCTGGAAGCCGATGCCCGCCAGGATATTCTGGGCGTCCGGGCCCAGGGTTAAATAGGAAGTGCCCTCGTCATTTACGTCCAGGGGCGCGCCGTCCCAGCCGGCCGTTGTGAGGTTTTCAATCTCCGGCAGCTCGCTGATGTCCATGTCGGCGATGTAGGCCATGCCGGCCTCATCCAGCTCCCCGGTCAGGCCGTAGGCGAAATAATACTTGAAGGCTGTGCCGGCGCCGAGGGCCGCGTAACCCAGGAAGTCATCCACATCGCCGTTGTAGCTGTAGTAACAGGAGAGGCCGTTGGCCATGGCGCGGTACGGTCCGCCCACCTGATAAATGACGCAGTCGGCCAGGGCGGAGAGCACCTGCTGCGCCGAGGGAATCATACCGGCAGACTGCTTTGCCAGATCCCCCAGGTCAACCATGTTGGTGTAGCCCTGTTCTTTCGTGTTGCCGCCATAGTTCTCGCTCTGATAGGCGGCCCGGGCAAACTGGGAGAAGAAGGCCGGGTCCTGGCAGGCGGCGGCCAGGCTCTCCGCGCCGAAGAGCTCGTAGGCTTCCAGCAGGGGGCCGATTTTTGACAGGTCGGTCAGGGACAGGGTAACGCTCTGTTCGGTGCCGACGGCCTCGCAGCCGGCGTAATAGCTGTCGCAGATGATTTTTCCCAGGGCCGCACCGTCCATGCCCGGGTCTGCGGCCAGCGCGCCGACCCACTGGGAGTAGTACCAGCCGTTGGCGGGCTCCACTTCCTCGGAGGCGACCAGATATTTGGCAATATCGGAGAAGGCGGCGGCAACGTCGATCGTGGCCATCAGGCAGGTGTCAAAACCGACGAGCTCCAGCGGCTGGTTATCGGCGGAGGGTTCCCACACGGCGGAAAAGGCGGCGTACATTTCGTCCAGCGTCAGGGAATCGTGGCCATAGAGCTCGTCAAAGGCCGCGCCGGTGACGGAGCCGCCGCCGTGATTCCAGAACACCACCGCCGTTCTGTCGGCGGGGTAATTGGTTTTCGCAAAGCTCAGAAAATCCGCCAGCGTCTGCGCGTCGCCCATGCTGGCTGAGGGCTGCTCATCCACCAGCTTTAAGCCTTCGCTGTCGTAGACAAAACGCTGGAGCTTGGATGCGTCGACAAAGTCGTTCTGCCAGACCGTGGAGCCGCCCGTTTCGATGACGACTTTCACATTGTCGGGCAGTTGGACCTCCATCAGCTCCGAAAGGTCGTTCGTGGCAAAGCCGCCGCCGGATTCCAGGTCGCTGCCGCAGAGGTACCAGTAGACGGCC
>JAJUHI010000303.1 GCA_029267955.1 Sporobacter termitidis
CTATTACTTCGCCGTCACCTATGTCTTTGAAAACGGCAAATTCGTCACCAACACCGTTACCGCCACCATCCCGGATGATGCATCATCCGCCGAATCCGCCCCACCAGCATAAACTAAAACTGCCGGCTGAGCCGGCAGTTTTAATTTGTTTTATTAACATCAGGGCAGCGGCCGACGGGCGTATTCCGCCGGCTCCCAGCCCTCCAGCGGCAGGCGCTGCATGGCGCCGAAGATTTTGCTCTTCAGGTCGGGATACTGCGCGCTGAGGGTCTTGAGAAGGTTTTTGACTTCCTCGCGCTTGGATTTGCCGTTTTTGGGGCAGAGGTTTTGGACCACCGGCAGGTTGTACTTCTGCACGAGACTGCGGACGGTCCCCTCCCCCACATACAGTAGGGGCCGGATCTGCGTGATGCCTGTCCGGCTCATGTAGGTCACCGGCTGAAAGCAGCTTAACCGCCCCTCGTAAAACAGCGACAGCAGAAACGTCTCCACCGCGTCGTCATAATGATGGGCCAGGGCAATTTTCCGTATGCCCAGCTCCGCGCAGATATCGTGCAGCGCGCCCCGGCGCATTTTGGCGCAGAGGGCGCAGGGATTTTTCTCCTGCCGGTACTCGAAAATGATCTTCCCCAGCTCGGTCTCCCGGAGCGTATACGGCACCTCCAGCGACCGGCACAGCTCGGCAATGGGCGTAAAATCCATCCCCTCAAGCCCCATGGACAGGGTGACGGCATGGATGTCAAACCGCTTGGGATAATATTTTCTAAGGGACGCCAGCGCGCACAGCAGCGAAACGGAGTCTTTGCCGCCGGATACGCCGACGGCAATCGTCTCCCCGTCCTCAATCATGCGGTAATCCTCGATACAGCGCCGGACAAGACCGGTAAATTTGTTCATATCAGACCTCAAGTTTGCAATTAAATTTTAAAATCGACCCGGAGCATTTGAAAGCATAAGCGAGATAATCGGAGAATTCGGGAGTTCGTCAACGGGTAAATAAGAATATTGAAAACTACCCCTTGACTTCATCCGGGGCTTGTGTTATAAAAGTAAGGTACGCCAAGCGAGCATTTTTCTCGCCGCGAGTATTTTATTCGCCGCGGGTATTCTACACGCCGACATGTATTTTACGTGTCTGTCACCTGTTTGTCAAAACTTATTTAACTCGTATGGGGGATATATTATGTCAACAACTCTTGCCAAAAAGGAGACCGTTTCCCGCAAATGGTACATCCTTGACGCAGCCGGTAAATCGCTGGGCCATACGGCGGCCAAGGCGGCGACGTTGCTTCGCGGCAAGCATAAGCCGACCTACACGCCCAACGTCGACTGCGGCGATTTCGTCATCATCATCAATGCCGACAAGGCCGTGCTCACCGGCAAAAAGCTCGAGCAGAAGTATTACCGCCGTCACAGCGGCTGGGTCGGCGGCCTGAAGGAAGTTCAGTACAAAAAGCTCATGGCGGAGCGTCCGGAGCTTGCCATGCAGTTGGCCGTGAAGGGCATGATGGCCAAGAACAACCTGGACCGCCTTGCCATGAAGCGCCTTCGCATCTTCAAGGGCGACGTCCACAAGCATCAGGCCCAGAAGCCTGAAGTCTGGACTCAGGAATAAGGGAGGTAAATCAGAATGTATACAAGCAAAAAGCCTTACTTCTACGGCACTGGCCGCAGAAAGTCCTCCGTTGCCAGAGTCCATCTCTTCCAGGGCGGCACGGGCACCATCACCATCAACGGCCGCGACATGGACGATTACTTCGGTCTTGAGACCCTCAAGCTCATCGTCCGCCAGCCCCTCAACACCACGGGTACCCTCGGCAAGTTCGACATCGTTGCCAAGGTTACCGGCGGCGGCGTCACCGGACAGGCCGGCGCCATCCGCCACGGCATCGCCCGCGCTCTGCTGCTGGTTGACGAAGCTTACCGCGCGCCCTTAAAGGCCGCCGGTCTCTTAACCCGCGATCCGCGCATGAAGGAGCGCAAAAAGTACGGCCTCAAAGCCGCCCGTCGCGCGCCCCAGTTCTCCAAGAGATAA
>JAJUHI010000304.1 GCA_029267955.1 Sporobacter termitidis
CGCATGGGCCGGTCAATCATGCGGGCGGCCAGGATGCCGCGCTCGGAGGGGCGGCCCTCGCGGCGCAGATAGCCGCCGGGAATCCGGCCGACAGAATAGATTTTTTCCTCAAAGTCCACGCCCAGAGGGAAATAGTCGATGCCGTCCCTGGGGCGGGGGGACGCCGTCGCTGTGACCAGGACGGTGGTGTCGCCGTACCGGACGAGGACGGCGGCGTTTGCAAGCTCCGCCAGCTTGCCGACCTCCAGGGTCAGCGGGCGGCCGGCCAATGTCATGGAATATATCCTGTGGCCCGGGAATTCTCTTTTGCTGATTTTCATTAAACTGGGATGCTCCTTTCGATTGCCGGAGCACCAACCACCTAGCACTTGAAAATATATCTGATAGGGCTCAGATGCATTTTCAACTGCTATGGGATTGCCGCTCCGATCTTAAAGTTTTAATGCTTTTTAGTATTGCAAATCAGGGCTGATCTGATACGCTCAGATCAACCCTGCTGTTGCTTATTTTCTGATGCCGAGCTTGGCGATGATCGCTCTGTAGCGTTCGATATCCTTCTTCATGAGGTAATCGAGCAGGCTGCGGCGCTTACCGATCATCTTATACATGCCCAGCCGGCTGTGGTTGTCCTTGGGGTGGACCTTCAGATGCTCGGTCAGCTGGGCGATGCGCTCGGTGAGAATGGCAATCTGGACTTCCGGCGAGCCGGTGTCCTTCTCGTGGGTGCGGTTTGCGTCAATGACGGCGGATTTTTGCTCCTTGGTGATCATGTGTTTTTTCCTTTCTTTTCCGCGATTTGTAATATCGCTTAATATTTCCGGCATCTGAGTATCGGGCGGAAAGGTACCGGCGTCAAGCCGGCTTCTGTCCCGAAACCAAGAGGCGGATTCCCAGCAGTTGCCGCTGGGCTAAGGTATTGTAACACGCCGGACAGTGATTGTAAAGTCTTTATTGAAGGAATATTAAGTGTTGTGACTATATTTGGCCGCGCCGGCGGTGACGGCATTTTCGGCCTAAGCATCTCCGGCGGCTAGAATTGATATCCGCCGCCGTATTTACCCGGCGTCTTTTGCAATACTATATGGGCGGCGGCGCGCTGCCATCCGTATAGAAAGGTGTCATCGGTCATGGGCCACTTCTGGAGCAACACGGTCTGGTTTGTTCTCCTGGGCGTCACCACCCTCCTGGAGCTTGCCCTCATTTTTCACAGGGCGGAAAACCGCAGGCTGGCGCTGGGGCTGTACCTGTCCGTCAGCGGTTTTGTCTTCGGCCTGGAGATGGCGGTTTATTCCTATTTCAAGGCGTACACCTATCATCCCATGATTTTTCCCCAATCGCCGCCGGACGACGGCATTGCAGGGAACCTGTTTTCACAGTTTTCCATTGCCGCCACGGGCCTCTTGATCGGGGTATACGACCTCAAATATTACTGGATGCTTTTTTTCGCGGCGGTTTACGGCGGTATCGAGCTGCTCTTTCTGCGCCTGGGCATCTATCAGCAAAACTGGTACCGGACGTGGATGACCGTCCTGGGGCTGTTGCTCCTGTTCTGGCTGTTTAAAACCGTGTACCGGAAGGCTCAGGACCATATCGCGCCGTTTCTGCGCTATGTGTATGTCTTTTACGGCCTGCTGGCGCTCCATCAGCATTTGGTCATCTGGCCCATGCGGTTAACCGGTATCCATACCTTCAGCGAGAGCTTTCTGCCGGATAAAGAAAAAAGCATGGTGGTATTAACGGCCCTAAACCTTCTCATAATGGCCGCCGCCATGCTGGCGGTCTGTTTTTCCCGGATACGCTGGCGCTGGAAGGCGCCGGTCATCATCGGCTTATACGCATATAAATTCCTGTTTGCTAAATACGGCTTGGCCCATATCAAGCCGGGCTGGTTTTTTATCACGACATCCCTGTGCGTTTGGAGCCTCTATCTGTTTACCTGGCTGATGGACAAGCTGCTTTCGCCCCCAAAACCGAGCTTAAAG
>JAJUHI010000305.1 GCA_029267955.1 Sporobacter termitidis
CACGGTGCGAAGCGCCGTCATCCTCGTCCAGCTGCTGCCCTACCACAAAATGGGGCTTTCCAAGTATGAGCGGCTTTTAAACCGGCAGCCCGTGTTTGTGGCCGAGCCGCCCTCCGATGCGCTCATGGAGGCCAGGAAGGCGCAACTGGAAGCTCTGGGGTTCAAGGTCAGGATACATTGAGATTTTTAAGTCAAGCGGCTTGGTTACATAATAAAATAAAAAGGGCTGCAGCATAACGAAAATGCTGCGACCCTTTTTTTGTTTTTGTCTGCGCCCGGCTTTAAACCGGGCCTTTTTTATGCTTTTCCTTCATGGAGCTTTTTGAGTCTGGCGTTCTCACGGTAGTAATCGAGAATCAGCGCGGCGGCCAGAAGGATGCCGCTGGCGACGATCTGATAATAGGAGTCGAGCCCGACGAGAACGAGGCCGTTTTTAAAGCTGTTGAGGAGCAGCAGGCCGATAAACACGCCCGACATATTGCCGGTGCCGCCCGTGAACGAGATGCCGCCCAGAACGGCGACCGTGATGGCGTCAAGGTTAAAATCCAGAACAGCGGTGGGGGACCCCATGTGCATGCGGGCCGCCGTCAAAACACCCGCCAGGCTCGCGATGGCGCCGCTGTTGATATAGAGAACCGTTGAGACCGTCTTCGGGTTGATGCCCGCCAGGCGCGCTGCGCTGGCGTTTCCGCCTGTGATGTAGATAATCCGCCCGAATCTTGTCCGTTTCAGGAACACGCCGTATATGGTTATCAGGGCGACTGTCACGAAAAAGGGCAGCGGAATCAAATTGAAGATGTTCGTCGAGCCCAGGGCCCAGAAGGACTTGTTATTGATGGCGATGTTCTGCGCGTTGGTCAAAACAAGCCCCAGGCCTGAAAGCACCGTGCTGACGCCCAGCGTCGCGATAAAGGGCATGATGTTTAAAACGTTTGAAAAAAATGCGTTGATCGCGCCCATCGCCGCGCCGGCGCACAAGGTTACAAGCAGCGCCAAGGGCCACGGAATGCCCCAGTTGATGAGGTAAGTGACGATGATGCCGCCCATCATGCCGATGGCGCCGGCGGAGAGGTCCGCTTTTCCGCAGATCAGCAGGGTGCCCAAACCCACCGCAAGCGTCCCCATAATGAAAGCCTGGTTAAAGATATTCCGGATATTGCCGAGGGACAGGTAGTTGGGGTTTATTATCTGGAAGACGGCCAGGACAACGATGAGCGTTACCAATAAGGTAAAGTCCGAGTTTCCGGCGAGTCTTTTAAACAGGTTCTTATCTCTCATGGCGTCCGGCCCTCCTTAAACCGCTGGCGGTTATCTTGCGGTCTTTGTTCGAGAAGTAATCAAGCGTCAGCGTGAGCAGCAAAAGAACGCCCGATGCGACGGTCTGCCAGTACGTTGAGACGCCCATGACCAACAGTCCGTTGTTGAAGCCGTTGATGATGAGCAGGCCCAAAAAGCACCCCAACATATTGCCTTCGCCGCCGCCAAGGGAGATGCCGCCGAGGATGGCCGCCGTGACGGCGGGGAAGCCGTAACCGACCGTGCCGACAAGGCTGCCTGATTTGAGCCTCCCGGCATAGAGCATACCGGCCAGGGCGCCGAGGGCGCCGCTGTACGCAAAGACGAGATAGGAAATTTTCTTCGGCTTCAAGCCGGCAAGGCGGGCGGCGTTTTCGTTGCTGCCGCAGAGATAGACGCTCCTGCCGAATTCCGATGTCGCCAGAACAATGCCGAAAATCAGGATGATCGACAGCGACAGGATCATGGTGATGGGAACAAAGTTAAACAGTCTTCCCGTGCAGAGCCAGACGACAAAGGGGTCTTTAATGGCGATGGTATCACCCGCCGGTATGATGTAGACGAGCCCCTGGGCGATGAACGTGCCGGTCGTCAGGGTGGCGATAAAGCTTTGGATTCTGAATTTATTGACGAGCACCGCGTTGATAAGCCCAAACGCCACGCCGAAGAGGAGGCATATCACG
>JAJUHI010000306.1 GCA_029267955.1 Sporobacter termitidis
CGGCATCGAAACAAGCGTCATCCCCACCGCCATTTTGTCCACGCACACCGGCGGGTTTACCGGCTACACCTGCCGGGACCTGACCGGGGATATCCTGCCGGTGGCCAGCCACTGGCAGTCCCTGGGGCTGACCTTTGACGCGGTCTATACCGGTTATCTCGGCTCCATATGCCAGGTTGAGCTGGTGGCCCAGGCGTACGACCTCTTAAAAACGCCGGACACCCTTCTGGTGGTGGACCCCGTCATGGCCGACAACGGCCAGCTGTATTCCGCCTTCAGCGACAGCTTTCCCGGCGAGATGAAAAAGCTCGTCAAAAAAGCGGATATCATCGTGCCCAACGTCACCGAGGCCTGCCTGCTGCTGGATATCCCCTACCGCCCCGGGCCCTACAGCGCCGATTTCCTGGAGACGCTGCTGGATGGGCTTGTTGCCCTGGGGCCCCGCCGCGTTGTGATCACGGGCGTCCACCTGGAGGGGACGCAGGTCGGCACGGCCTGCAGGGACGCCGTTTCCGGCGGGACGGAATTTGCCACCGCTCCCCTTATTACCGGTTTTTATCCGGGCACCGGCGACATTTTCGCCAGCGCTCTGGTGGCCGGCATCCTGACCGGCCGCGACCTGCCGGAGGCCTGCCGGATCGCCGTGGACTTCACCGTCAAAAGCATCGCGCGCACCAAGGCCGCCGGCACCGACGTCCGCTACGGCGTCAATTTTGAAGCCGGTTTGGGAGAGCTGGCAGCGCTTTTGGCATAACGTCATCGCGTGTTTTTGTAATTCCGGTTAATATTTGACAGAAACCTACCGATATGTAAACTGAGACAGGTTTCCCCAAAAAATCCGGAAATACGCAGGTGATGGAGAAAAATGAACAATTTTATAGCCAGGCAACCGGTATTTGACCGCAGGCGGCGTGTTTTCGGATATGAGCTTCTGTTCCGGCAAAACGGTGACAATTATTTCGCCGGCGTTGACGACGATACCGCCACGTCGGATGTGATCTACAACTCCTTTCTGGTTTTCGGCCTTGACAACATTACGGATGACACAAGGGCGTTTATCAACTGCTCCAAGGGTCTCATTGAGAGCGATTTTCTGGATGTGCTGCCGAAGGAGAAGATCATCCTGGAGATTCTCGAGCGCGGCCCGACGACGCCCGCCACGCTGGAGGCCTGCAAACGCCTGAAGGCTCTCGGCTACAGGCTGGCCCTGGACGATTTCGTACCCAGCGCGGAAACGCTGCCGCTTTTGGAATACGCCGACATCGTAAAAATCGAGTACCCGGCCCTCGGTCTGGCCGAGCAGGCAGCCTGCATCCGGCGGTATAAAAACAAGGTGAAGTTCCTGGCTGAAAAGGTTGAAACACGCGAGGATTTTAAAACCGCGCATAAGATCGGGTACGATTTTTTTCAGGGCTATTTTTTCTGCGGGCCGTCCATGCTCAAATCCAAGGATATCGGGTCTTTAAACGTCAACCTGCTCCGGATCATGGAAGAGCTCAACCGCCCGGAGCCCAGCTATCCGGCCATCGCGGACATTATCTCGGCCGACCTGGGCCTGTCCTACAAGCTGCTCCAACTGGTCAACTCGGCGTATATCGGCCCCCGGCACAAAATAACCTCCATCCTGCAGGCGCTGAGCTATCTCGGGACGCGGGAGCTCTGCCAGTGGATGTCCCTGATGCTGCTCCGGGACCTGGAGGACAGGGAGAACGCCGAACTGATCAAGCAGTCGCTGGTCCGCGGGAAGCTCATGTCCGACATCGCCCAGGGCAGCGCCTGCAGCAAGCTCAACTGCGAGTACTTTTTCACCGGCATCTTCTCCCTGATCGACGTCATCCTCAACAGGAGCATCGACGATATTCTCGCGGGCCTGCCGCTGCCGGAAAAGGTCAAACACGCGCTGCGGGGCGGCAATAACGAGCTGCGGCGGCTGTTGGACTTTATCATCAGCTTTGAAAACGCCCAGTGGCAGGA
>JAJUHI010000307.1 GCA_029267955.1 Sporobacter termitidis
GCCGGGGCCTTCGATATAGGTGTGCTTTAAGCCGACTTCGGTCATGTAAGCGTCCAGGTTCCTGTTGGAGATGGTCAGGAAGTCCTCCGCCCCGCTGGCCATATAGATGTTCGGGACAGGGCCGTCACCCTCGGCGAGTTTTTTTGCCAGCGCCTTCGGGTCGACGTCGCTGCCGGGGATATCCTCCGGCTCTCCGAAGATTTGGCGGAAAAAGCTGGGGGAGACGTCGGGATTGTCCTCCGTGACGAGGACGATGACGGATTCGTCGGTGATCAGGGCGCTTGAGAGGGCGATGATGTTCCCGTAAACGTCGTTGTGCTTCATGCCGTTGCGCAGGGCGGCGTAACCGCCCATGGACAGGCCGCCGGCGGATCATAAAGCTCTATTCCATATTAAACCACCAGATTTGCCAAAAAACAACAATGAGCGCCTGTTTATTTGGGCGGGCAGCGCGCTTATGTGGACATGGAAAAAATATATAAATCAGATATAATTATACATAACATGACAAATAATTACAAAACCGAGGAGGGCACACCAATGAAAACCGCGAAGAAACTGGTCACAACCGCCATGATTCTCGCAGCTGTTGCCTCGGCAGGCGCTTCTTCGGCGTCTACGGCGGTGCCGGACGTCGACGGGACGGTTCGGCAGGATGTGGTGATTACCGGTTTCGGCGACATCATGGGATACGGCAACAGCAGCACCGGCGTTATCTATATCACTTATACGCCCGGTTTGGTTGGTACGATCTATGTACGGGAAGGCACCGTTAATGTCATGCCGCCGATCCCGGCCACCGGGCACGGTTATCTTTCCACCGTCCACGCCCTCCCCAGGGGGACATACAACCTGACCCTGGTAACAGCCGGTACCGTACCGCGCATTGCGGCTGCCGGCTACCTGATTGTTTACTGACCGTAAAACGCCGGTACCCGAGCGGCTGCCATAAAATAAGAGGGCGCCGGCAGGCTCGAATTCTGGTATAATGGAGCCTGCCGGCGCTCCTTTGTGTCCAAAAAGCCGCCGGATGGCCAATTGGCATTTTATTTTCTCAATAAATCATAAGATTTGACTAGAAAACGAACTGTATTTTTGATATTATCTCTTAGATATCCTGTTATTTTTGTGAATTAATCCGCGAAGGTCACAAAAATACCATAAATAAACAATACGCATCCGTAATGCATTAAGTTTAGGGGGGAATATGGAATTGGAGGATTACACCAAGTTCAAGCTGAAAAGAAAGGATGAGCTGGCCCCGTTCCTGCAGGATAAGGACAAACTGTTTGTCGTAGCCTGCAACAAGTGCTTCAAGGCGTTTGAGCTTGCCGATGAGCCTGAGTGCGGCGAATTTGAAAAAATCGCCGGGGAGCAGGGCAAAACGGTCGTCGGCCATGTGCGGGTGGATTTTCTTTGCAACAAGACGACGACGGCGAAGAAGCTGGAATCCGTGCTGCCGGCCGAAGCGGAGAACATCTTTGTCATCTCCTGCGGCCTGGGCATCCAGACGGTGGCGGACCTGATCGAGAAGCCGGTTTACGCCGCCAGCGACTCGATTTCTTACAGAGGCCGCCACGGCATGGCGCTCACGCCCACAAGGTGCGACGCCTGCGGCCAGTGCTACTTAAACCTCACCGGCGGTATCTGTCCGGTCGTCGACTGCGCCAAGAGCTTGCTCAACGGCCAGTGCGGCGGCGCGAAAAACGGCAAGTGCGAGGTTGACAAAACCAAGGACTGCGCCTGGCAGAAAATCTATGAGAAGCTCAATAAGCAGGGCCGTCTTTCTGAACTGCTTAACCAGCCGACCCAACTGCGCGACTATTCCAAAATTAACTTCAAAAAGATCAACGAGTTCGTCAAGTCCGTCCGCGAGAGCCGGTTTGAGGGCTACTACGGCGGTATTCACCCCTCCGAGCGCAAGGAATTTACCGAGCATATGCCTCTGGTGAAGTTCCCCGAGCCGGACA
>JAJUHI010000308.1 GCA_029267955.1 Sporobacter termitidis
GGTAAGGTCGAGATCTGCGGTGTCAACACCGCCCGACTCAAGGTACTCAAAAATGACGAGACGACCGAACTGTTAAAAAGAAGCCGTGCCGGCGACAAGCAGGCCAGAGAAGAACTCATCGCAGGCAATCTGCGTCTCGTGTTGTCGGTGATCCAGAAATTTGTCAACCGCGGTGAAAATGTGGACGACCTGTTTCAGGTGGGCTGCATCGGCCTGATGAAGGCCATCGACAACTTTGACACCGACTTGAACGTGCGCTTTTCCACCTACGGCGTCCCGATGATTATCGGGGAAATCCGGCGGTATTTAAGAGACAATTCCAGCATCCGCGTCAGCCGCAGCATGCGCGACACGGCGTATAAGGCTCTTCAGATGAAGGAAAAGCTCATGAGCGAAACGCAGCGGGAGCCCACGGTGGACGAGCTGGCCAACGCTCTGGGGCTCAAGAGGGAAGAAGTCGTCTTCGCCATGGATTCCATTTCAGACCCGGTATCGCTCTACGAGCCGCTGTATACCGACGGCGGCGAATCCATCTGCGTGATGGACCAGGTCTCAGACACCAAGAACACGGATGAAAACTGGCTGGAGCAGATTGCCCTGGGCGACGCCATCAGCCGTTTGGGCGACCGGGAAAAGCACATTCTGGCGCTCCGCTTCTTCTACGGCAAAACCCAGATGGAGGTGGCCGCCGAGGTGGGCATTTCCCAGGCCCAGGTGTCACGGCTTGAAAAGAATGCGATCAATCAGATCAAGAAGAATCTGTAGAGAATCAAAGACCTTGCCCAATGGCGAGGTCTTTTACATAACTTTTCAGCGGCACCTAAAATTGTTATTTATCTATTGTCGCTGCTGACGATGGATGTTATAGTCGTATCAGTAAATAAAGACAGGAGGACAGAGCAATGCGCGTTGAGATTCGCAGGCTGGAGCCGGCGCTCCTGGAGGATTATCTGGAATTCTTCGACAATGCGGCGTTTACAGACCACCCGGAATGGTCCTGGTGTTATTGTACGTTTTACCATCTCGGCAAAGCGGATGAAAAGAGACTGGATGCCGGATATGCCGGGCGCTTTAACCGCGACGTGCTGCGCAATGTGGCCATCGGGCTGATTAAAGAACGCCGATTAAACGGTTATCTGGCATATGACGGCGGAAGGGTGGTCGGCTGGTGCAACGCCGCCGACAAGAAGAATTTCAAAAAGCTCTGTGAGAACCGGGAGGTTTGGGAGGACGGGGAGACGCTGCCGGTTAAATCCATCGTCTGCTTCATCGTGGCCCCGGAATACAGGCGGCGGGGCATCGCCGCGGCGCTGCTGGCCCACATCGTCGAACACGCCGCGTCGGAAGGGTTTAAGGTGCTGGAAGCCTACCCCGCCATCGGAGACCTGGACTGCTACAGCCATTATCACGGGCACCCGGAAATGTATGAAAAGAGCGGTTTTTACTGCCACAAGTCGCTGGGCGAATACGCCGTTTACAGAAAAATGCTGTGAGAGCGGGGGAGGAGACCGTATGGACCGGCTGTTGTTCAAAAACCGCGGGGAGTTCCGCGCGTGGCTTGCGGAAAACGCGCTGTCTGACGAGGGCGTCTGGCTTGTATTCGGCAAAAAGGGCGGACCGGAGACGCTGACGGCGAATGAAGCGCTGGAGGAGGCCCTCTGCTTCGGCTGGATTGACGGCCAGATGCAGAGCGCGGACGATCATACATATGTCAAATACTTCAAGCAGCGCAGCGAGAAAAGCAACTGGTCGGATAAGAACAAAAAACTGGCGGACAAGCTGGAGGCCAGGGGACTGATGACCGATTACGGCCGGGCGAAGATTCTCGCCGCCAAGAAAAATGGCAGTTGGGACGCCGTCAAGGAAGAACCCTTTACAGAAGAACAGGGCAGGCAATTTGAGGAGATGCTGCGGCCCCACGAAACAGCTTACGGCAACTTTATCA
>JAJUHI010000309.1 GCA_029267955.1 Sporobacter termitidis
CGGAATCCGGGCGTCTGTTTGAAAGTTGGCGCAGTACCGCTCGGCGTGGACGCCCGCGTCCGTCCGTCCGCAGCCGGTAACCTTGACGGGGTGGCCGCAGATTTTGCCCAGCGCCTTCTGCACCGTCGCCGCGACGGTCACATCGTTTTTCTGTTCCTGCCAGCCGTGATAGTTCGTACCATCATACCGTAGCCTCAGTGCGATATTTCTCATTGTGTCACCATTGTAACCGTATCCAAAGCGCCGCTTGGGCGCGATATTGTCTCTATTACAGCCCGAAGGCGGCCAGGAGAATAACGCCGGCCAGGACCACCGCCGCACTGCACAGCGCCACCGCGTCCTGCCGCTTTAACTTCAGCTGCTTCATCCGCGTGCGGCCCTCGCCGCCGTGATAGCAGCGGCTCTCCATCGCCACCGCCAGCTCGTCGGCCCGGCGGAAGGCGCTGATAAACAGCGGCACCAGAATAGGCAGCATAGCCTTTGCCCGCCGGATCAGGTTGCCCGTCTCAAAGTCGGCACCCCGGGCCTTCTGTGCGCTCATGATCTTGTCGGTCTCCTCGATGAGCGTGGGGATAAACCGCAGAGCGATGCTCATCATCATCGACAGCTCATGGACGGGGACTCGGAGCTTTTTCAGCGGGTTCATCAGCCGCTCCAGGCCGTCGGTGAGGGCAATGGGCGAGGTGGTATACGTTAGAAGGAACGTGCCGATAATCAGCATCAGCAGCCGGATGACCATCGTCACCGCCTGCACGATGCCCTCAAGGCTGATTCTAAATATCCAGAATTCGAAAACTGGCTTCCCGCTGGTTAAAAATATATTCAGCAAGAATGTAAAAATAATGATGAACAACAGCGGCTTGATGCTCTTGAGGATTGCCTTGAGGCTGATTTCAGACAGCAGGATGCTGGTGATGAGCACCGCCATCATCAGGGCGTATGAAAAATAGCTCCTCGCCGTGAACAGGGCGACGATATAGATAAAAGTCAGCACCAGCTTTGTGCGCGGGTCCAGCCGGTGGACAACGGAGTCGCCGGGGAAAAACTGGCCCAGCGTTATATCCTTAAGCATTGGCCCGCCCCCTTTTGAGCTCGGTCAGGACGCGCTTGAGCTGCTCGACCGTGTAGATATCCCGCCCCACCGGCAGCCCGAGGGCCCGCAGGCGGTTGGCCACCATGGTGACCCTGGGGACGGTGAGCCCCATGGAGACAAGCTCCTCGCTCCTGGAAAACACCTCGGCGGGGGTGCCCTGCATGGCGACGGTGCCGTCGTTGAACACCAAAAGCCGGTCCACCGTCCGGGCGATATCCTCCATGCTGTGGGTGACCATGATTACCGTGGAGTTTGTGGACCGCTGGTACTGCCGGATGTTGGCGATGATCTCGTCCCGGCCCTTCGGGTCCAGCCCCGCCGTGGGCTCGTCCAAAATCAGAACCTCCGGGAGCATGGCGATAACGCCGGCAATCGCCGCACGCCTTTTCTGGCCGCCCGACAGCTCGAAGGGGGACTTGTCCAGAAGCGATTCCGGCAGCCCCACAAAGCCCGCCGCCTCGCGGACGCGCTCGTCGATCTCCGATGATGTCAGCCTCATGTTTTTCGGGCCGAAGGCGATGTCCTTGTAAACGGTTTCTTCAAAGAGCTGGTACTCCGGGTATTGAAACACCAGCCCGACCTTAAACCGGACCTCCCGGGTCAGGGCCTTGTCCTCATGGATGTCCCGCCCGTTGAAGCGTATGGTGCCGGAGGTCGGCTTGAGCAGTCCGTTGAGGTGCTGGATAAACGTGGATTTCCCCGAGCCGGTATGCCCGATGATCCCCAGGTATTCGCCCCGGCCGGCCTCAAAGTCGATATCGCGGATGGCCGTATGCTCAAAGGGCGTGTCAACGCTGTAAATATGCGTGAGTTTTTC
>JAJUHI010000310.1 GCA_029267955.1 Sporobacter termitidis
CGGTATGACAACCTGGCGGCGTATTATACGGACCGGCAGCTCCCCGGCGTGGGTATCTCCATCGGCCTGACCCGCCTGTTTTTCGTCCTGGAGGATCAGGGGTATTTAAACAGCGACATTTTAACCGCCCCCGCCGACGTGCTGATCATCCCCATGACCGACGACCCCGGCCCGGCCATTACGCTGGCCACGTCCATGCGGCAGGAGGGCCTGCGCGTGCAGATATACAGTGAAAACAAAAAGTTCAAGGCAAAGGTGTCCTACGCCGACAAGCTCAAAATCCCCTTTGTCATCTTCCTGGGCGAGGATGAGATCAGGGGCGGCCATGTCACCGTAAAGGAGATGGCCACCGGCCAGCAGACCACCGCGTCGCCGGCCATGATCACGACGGCCGTCAAGGCCAAGCTCGAGCGCATGAAAACCGGCGCGCCGATTGTGGACCCCGCGTAAAGATCATTCCTGGAGGTAATTATGGAAACACTTAAAGGCTTTAAACGCTCCTGTTATTGCGGGACGCTCCGCGCCGGCGATGTCGGCAAGGAGATTTCCGTCTGCGGCTGGGTCCAGCGCCAGCGGGATCTGGGACAGCTTATTTTCATCGACCTGCGGGACCGCACCGGCATCCTGCAGCTGGCCTTCGACGAGAACACCGACCGGGAGATCTTCAAGAAAGCCGCCGCCGTCCGCTCGGAGTACGTCCTTGCGGCCAGGGGGCGGCTGCGGGAGCGTTCCTCCAAAAACAAGGAGCTGCCCACCGGCGACGTGGAGCTGGAGGTCGCCGAACTGCGGGTGCTGGCCGCCAGCGAGACGCCGCCCTTTGAAATTACCGAAAACTCGGACGTCAACGACATGCTGCGGCTCCGCTACCGGTATCTGGACCTGCGGCGTCCGGACATGCAGCGGGTCATCGCCCTGCGCCACAAAATCACCAAGGTCGCCCGGGATTATTTTGACGCCCAGGGCTTTTATGAGATCGAGACGCCCATTCTGACAAAATCCACCCCGGAGGGCGCGCGGGACTATCTGGTGCCCAGCCGCGTCCACCCCGGCAAGTTTTACGCGCTGCCCCAGTCGCCCCAGCAGTACAAGCAGCTGCTGATGCTCGCCGGTTTCGACCGGTATTTTCAGATCGCCCGCTGCTTCCGGGACGAGGACCTGCGGGCCGACCGCCAGCCGGAATTTACGCAGATCGACCTGGAGATGTCCTTCGTGGATATAGACGACGTGATTGCCGTCAACGAGGGGTTTTTAAAAACCGTCTTCCGCGAGGTTCTGGGCGTCGAGATCGAGACGCCGATCCGGCGCATGCCCTACGCCGAAGCCATGGAGCGTTACGGCTCCGACAAGCCGGACCTTCGCTTCGGCCTGGAGCTTAAAAATATCAGCGATATTGCCCGGGGCTGCGGCTTTAAGGTCTTTTCCGAGGCCGTGGCGGCGGGCGGCGCCGTCCGCCTCATCTGCATCCCCGGCGGCGCGGAGGCTTTCCCCAGAAAGCAGATTGACGCGCTGGTTGAGTTTGTGAAAACCTGCGGGGCCAAGGGCCTGGCCTGGACGCGCCTGGGCGCCGAGGGCGTCAGCTCGTCCTTTGCAAAGTTTTTGACCGAGGCGGAAAACGGGCAGATTATCGCCCGGGCGGGCGCGAAAACGGGGGATCTGATCCTCGTCGTCGCCGACAGCAGCGAAAAGGTCGTCTTCACGGCCCTGGGAGCTCTCCGGGTCGAGTGCGCCAAAAGGCTCGGCCTCATTAAAAAAGACGATTACCAGCTTCTTTGGATCACGGAGTTCCCCATGTTCGAGTATTCCGAGGAGGAGGGCCGGTACGTGGCCGTCCACCATCCCTTCACCGCGCCCATGGACGAGGACCTCGACAAGCTGGAGTCGGACAAGTCCGGCTGCCGCGCCAAAGCC
>JAJUHI010000311.1 GCA_029267955.1 Sporobacter termitidis
ACATTCATACTCATCATCTTTTACAGCTATATGACGGCGCAGTTTGAAGAGGATATCAGCGCTCTGTCGAAATCCTACAGTCAGGCTGTGCAAAACCAGGTGGAAGGCTTTAAAAAGAGCTTGGAGCTGGTGGCGGCTTTGGACTATGTGACCGAGTCAGACCCGGACTGGCGGTATGTGGTTCTTGATCGGCTTGCCAAAAAAAGCGGGTTTAAGTACATTGCCCTGGCTGACAGCGCCGGACAGACAACGCGCAACAGCGATATCTCCGAGCGTGAGTATTTTAAAGAGGCAATGGACGGAAAAACATATATGTCAAGCCCGCTTGTGAACATGGTGGACGGGACCGTCACCATCATGGCGGCGGCGCCGGTCAATAACGGTACGGACTACAAAGGGGTGGTGTACGGCGGGATTTCCTACGACGTGTTCAGCTCGGTTATCAGCAATATCAAGATTGGCGACGGCGGCTATGCGTTTATTGTGGATAAATCCGGCGTTATCGTGGCCCATCCCGACAGCGCCTTCGTCGAGAACATGACCAATTTTATCGAGCTGGCCAAGGAGGACCCCGCGTATCAGTCTGTGGCGGACGCCGTCAGCAGAATGGTAAAAGGCGAGACGGGGACTGCCCGCACGCATTACGACAATATGGACCGCCTCTACGGCTTTACGCCGATAGAGGGGCCGGAGCAGTGGTCAATTGCCGTAACGGTGCCGGTCAGCCAGATTATGGCGAATATATACAACGCGATACAGTATTGCCTGATTGTCGTTGTGATACTCATGGTATTGACGGTTGTGATTGCCCTGCTGTATGCCAGAAAGATTGCCCGGCCGATTACCGCGGCGACGAAGCGCATAGAGCTTTTGGCCGAGGGCGATTTGAGCGCGCCGATTCCCGAAGCCCGTGGCCGCGATGAGATTGCGCGGCTGAATATCGCGCTGAAAACCACCGTTGAGGGGCTGCGGAGCTATATCGGCGATATTGCCGATACTCTCAGCGCCATGGCCAATAATGATTTAACCGTGGAATCCGCCGTCGAATACAAGGGCGACTTCGTAAAAATCAAGGAATCCCTCAGCCATATCCTGGAATCCTTGAGCAGCGCTTTGAGTGTAATCAACACCTCGGCGGAGCAGGTGGCTTCGGGCGCGAATCTCGTCTCGGATTCCAGTATTGCGCTGTCACAGGGCGCCACGGAGCAGGCGAGCTCCGTCCAGCAGCTGTCCGCGTCCCTTGAGGAGATTTCCGCGCAGACGACGAAAAATGCAGGGAACGCCCAGTCGGCCAATGCGCTCGTGAAAAACGCCAAGCAGAACGCGGAGAACGGCAATAACAAGATGTCCGACATGCTCGGCGCCATGGAGGATATCAACGCCTCGTCAAGAAATATTAAAAACATCATCAAGGTGATCGACGATATCGCGTTCCAGACGAATATCCTGGCCCTCAACGCGGCTGTGGAGGCGGCCCGGGCCGGCCAGCACGGCAAGGGCTTTGCCGTCGTGGCGGAGGAGGTCCGGTCGCTGGCGGCAAAGTCGGCCCAGGCGGCAAAGGAGACGACGGAACTCATCGAGGGCTCCATGAAAAAGGTCCAGGTCGGTACGAAAATCGCCGGAGAAACCGCCGCGGCCCTCGCCGAAATCGGCGCGGAGGTGGCGAAGGCCGCCCAGCTGGTGGAGGAAATCTCCATAGCGTCCGAGCAGCAGGCCATCAGTGTTGAACAGATCAAGCTGGGGATCATGCAGGTTTCAAACGTCGTGCAGAGTATTGCCGCCACCTCCGAAGAGAGCGCCGCTGCCAGCGAGGAGCTGTCGGGCCAGGCGGCGCAGCTGAAGGAAATTGTCGGCACCTTCAAGCTCAGGAATACCGGGCCGCAAAACAATGCCGACATCAATCTGCCG
>JAJUHI010000312.1 GCA_029267955.1 Sporobacter termitidis
AGCTTCGGATTTCCGCCGCTGTGACGCGCCGCCTCAAGCAGGCTGGCGCGATTTGCGCCGGCGGCGTGCAGGTGTACACTGACCATGCCATCGCCACCGGCGAAACCGTTGAAATCAATATTATGGCCGCCGAGCCGCCCAGCGATCTTGTACCGGAGACGGGACCGCTGGACATTCTCTTTGAGGATGCGGGCCTCATCGCCGTCAATAAGCCCGCCGGCGTCCTCACGCACCCGTCCCGCGCCCGGTACACCGGCACCCTGAGCAATTTTGTCGCCGGTTACCTGGCGCAGTCCGCCGGCAGCGGCTGCTGCCACGCCGTCAACCGGCTAGACCGGGACACCACCGGCGTGGCGCTGTTTGCAAAAAACAGCTACATGAAGGCGCTGGCTTCCGAAGCCTTGGCAGCGCCCGACGCCGTTAAGGAATACACCGCCGCTGTTTTCGGCGTTATTAAGCCCCCCGCCGGGACCATCGACCTGCCCATCCGCCGGCTGAAGGAGATGGACATGCGCCGCATCGTCTCGCCGGACGGGCAGCGCGCCGTCACCCATTACAAGACCGAATTGGCGCTTGAGACTGCCGGCGGGGCCCTGTCGCTGCTGCGTCTGACGCTGGAGACCGGGCGCACCCATCAGATTCGCGTCCACTGCCACCATCTGGGCCATCCGGTTTTAGGGGACGTCCTTTATTACACGGCGGAATCCGCCGCCCTCTCACAGCGGCTGGGCGCCGCCTCCCAATTGCTGCACGCCCGGCGGCTGACCTTTTCCCACCCGCTGACCGGCCGGCGGATTGACCTGGAGGCGCCGGAGCCCGAGTTGTTTTGCCGGCTCAGGGGCGGCTTGGAATAATTTTCGACAAGTAAAAATTCGCAGTGTACAAAGTATTGACAGAATACGTGTCCGATTGTATAATGCAAAAGCGCTCTTCAAATGGCCCAGTAGTTCAGTTGGTTAGAACGCCAGCCTGTCACGCTGGAGGTCGACGGTTCGAGCCCGTTCTGGGTCGCCATATTTTTTTGCTGCTATAGCTCAGGAGGCAGAGCGCATCCTTGGTAAGGATGAGGTCGGCAGTTCGAATCTGCCTAGCAGCTCCATAAAAAGCCCGAAGCCGAAATGGCTTCGGGTTTTTGTTTTATCTTCTATGTCCCTAATCGTTGATCAGCGGGTATAGCTTGGTGTCCTCCCGGCCGATTCTGTTTCGGACGGCTTCAAAGACCTTTTTGGTGTCCGCTTTGAAGGCGGCGGTGTCCTTCAGTATTTTTGCCGGCACATTGTAATTCTGCACATAGCCGGCAAAGACCTCGGACAGCCGCCCCATCTCCGTATAGAACTGCCGGGCCGTGTTCCGCAGGCCGGGCGCGTCGCTGTTCATCAGCTGCGGATACAGGTGCTTGTCCTCGGACATCAGGTGCATCTTCAGCTTGCCGGCCATGGTATTGATTTTCAGCGCCAGCTCCTTGGCGACGCTGTCGGTAACATTGCCCGCCAGCAGTTTTTCTATCCCGGTCATCAATTCGGCGATTTCATCGTGCTGCTTAAGTAATAATGTCAGGCCGCTCATGCCGTTATCCCCCTTATTTCTTTCTGTATCATCATTTTACCAGATTTTTATCATTCTTCCGTTGCATTTACAACGTCCCGATGCGCGCTTTCCGGTTGTAATAACAGAGATTGCGGGGGACCGGGCTTCTCCAAAGGCCCTCCGCGCATTCCCATTTGTTGTCACAAACTATGAAAAAGATACAATCCTGTGATTGTAATATCCGGACAAACAGTATATAATTACTATTGACAACCCATGATTAAAGGAGGATGACCATGCTTACAGCGAAGCAAAACATGAAGGAATGCATCACAGGCGGTAATCCGGAACGATTTGTCAACCAGTACG
>JAJUHI010000313.1 GCA_029267955.1 Sporobacter termitidis
AGTGACGTTATCATAGGTTTCTCCTTCATTTTATACGGCTATTAATTTCTGCAAGTCCTCCATTGTGGTAATGTTGTACTGGATAGCGCGGTCCGGGAAATTAGCTTTGACGAGTGCCGTTGCAATCGGCGGGCATACGGCGTTGCCGCAGCGGGCCACCTGCGCTGACTTTGGATATGGCTTGCCAGTGTAATCGGTTTCGATGATGTAGTCCCGCGGGAAGCCCTGGGCATTGTACAGTTCCCTGGGCGTCAGCATCCGCAAGCCGATGTCGGCGATAAAGTAAGCCGTGCCGTGGATCCAGAGCAGTATCACCTCATCGTCGGCCAGGGTGTACCCGCAGTGCTTATTGAGCAGCGTCCTGATCTGCGGCCAGCGGCGGAGGTCCGCGCCTGGTTCGGCTTTGACGACGGTGGTATAGACGGCGCCGTAATGGCGCCCGCCGGCTGTTGCCGTCTGCAGCGGTTCATCCGGCGATTGCCCGAGATTTGTTCCCTTGAACTTAATGACGTGCGCCGCGGTGATGGCATTGTGGTCAAAGGGTGTTATTGTTGGTACTGGGTTCTCTACACCAGCGCCGATGACGCCGCTGTAGTATTTCGTTAGGTGTGCCAGCGTCAGGTTTTCCCGGTCCTTTGCCGTAACGGTATGCATCGGGTCGGTAATGGGTATCGGTTTCCCGTTACCGAAATATTCAGTTAACTGGGCAGAAACAAGGCCGTATCGGTTCGAAGAATCGACGGTCATAAGCGTTCCGTCGAGCCCTTGACCTCTGACATTCTCGGACTGTTCGCTGTGGTATTGGATGAGCGACGGGGTTATAAACATCTGGCTGCCGGTACTGGTCGCCGTATTCATCGGATCTCGCATATCAGTACCTATAGCGTTTTCATGGTTGTGCATATGGAAAGGGGCAAGAACAGGATCGACGATACCGGAACCGAGCGATGCGGTTACCGTATTGTAAGGCTCTTCAAGATTTTGACCTCGGAAGAAATCGTAATTACCCTTAGATGTTGTATGATTTGAGTTAACGATAAACGGGTTCCCGCTTTTAATCGTGAACTTGTCCACGCCACGAGCGACGCGCCGAAGGGTTGCCTCTGCCAGGGGACGGACAGCCGCGACACCATATTTCGCCTTGATCTCCGCTTTCGTGTCGAAGATTGACGGGCACGGAATTGTCCAGTCGATGATCTCAGCGGCACTGCGCCATTTCGGCAGGCCGTCTTTGCCATCCTTGGAGTGCGTCGGCGCCGGCCATACGATAGGTTGACCGTCGCACCTGGCAATCAGGAAGAATCGTTTGCGGATCGTCGGAGCCCCGTAATCGGCAGCTACAAGCTCCCGGTATTCGACCGCATAGTCAAGGTCACGAAGTTGCTGGATGAATTTCCGGAAGGTCTGACCGGCTTTTGATTTAATCGGCTTTCCTTTACGGACCGGCCCCCAGGTCTGAAACTCTTCCACATTTTCGAGGATGATAACGCGGGGGCGAACGGTCCCGGCCCAGCGCAGGGCAATCCACGCAAGGCCTCTGATTTTTTTATCAACAGGTTTTCCGCCTTTGGCCTTGCTGAAGTGTTTGCAATCCGGCGAGAACCACGCCAGCCCGACGGGACGCCCACGGCAGACTTCTACCGGATCAATATCCCAGACAGACGCCTGCAGGTGTTCTGTGCACGGGTGGTTTGTCTTGTGCATTAAGATTGCATCCGGGTCGTGGTTTATTGCGATATCAACCGGGCGCCCCAATGCAAGTTCAATACCGGTGGAGGCGCCGCCCCCGCCTGCGAAGTTATCAACAAGGATTTCATATAGTGAAAGCATGTGATTTTACCTCGGTGGATTAATGTCGTTATATTACTTGCACCTCGACCTTATGTATTCGGTG
>JAJUHI010000314.1 GCA_029267955.1 Sporobacter termitidis
GGACGCGGCGGTCGGCCTCGGAGGGCGTCCGGGTGATATAGCCGGCCCGTTCGAGCTTGGTGAGCAGCTCGCCCAGAGACTGAGGGCGCATGTCCAGCAGATACCCAAGGTCCTTCTGGCTGATTTCGGGCTGGAGCTTTAAGAGCGACAATACGCGCCCCTGCCCGCGGTGCGGATCGCCCATGGGTCCGAACATCCTGTGTTTTTGCAGCCGGTACCGGTGCATCAGCCACTGGATGCGCGCCAGCTGCTCAAAAAAGCCGGCGTCCTGATTCCGTTGTTCGTTCATAGGTGGTGTGACCTCATTTCCACGATATAAACAGGTACCTTATTAAAGTAATTATAAAGGTACCTGATAAAAAAGTCAATAGAAAAATTAAAGGTACCTTAAGAAAATGCAAAGAAAAAGCAGTGACGTGTGTCACTGCTTTTGATGATTGGATAAACGCTTATTATGCCGGGGCGTTGTCGTAGCCCTGGGCGGCGGCGGCCAGACAGTCGCTGACGCCGTTGATGCCCGAGGTCATCAGGGAGACGAGGACAGCGCCCAGGACCTCCTGTCTCGTGGCGCCGGCCTTCTTGGCAAAGCCCGCGTGGGCGGCAACGGAGGCGACGCCGCCGCGGCTGGCCTGAATGGCCATGTAGCACAGCTGGAAGGTTTTCTCGTCGAGCCCGCAGCCGTTCTGGATTGCGCCTGCAAAATCGAAAAAGGCCTTCATTGTCGCGGGGTTTTCCTTGCCCCATACTTCAAAGAAATTGTCCGCCATGTTCAGTGTCCTCCTATGTTAAATTTTTAGTCTGCGGCTTAGTTCCAGTCGGGACCGGGGACTTGGGTCTGCGTCTTGTAGATGGGATTCTGGGTCAGGAAGCTGAAGGCCTGGCGGAATTCCGGCTTCAGAGGCTGGTCGGGATAAGCCCGCAGGATGGCCTCCATCTTCTCCTGCATGCTCTCACGGAATTCCGGATGGGTGAGGATATACAGGTCGCCCCGGCGGATGCCGCGGACGACGCGCTCGCCAGCCTCTTCCGCCGTCATGAGCAGCTTGGAGAAATCAAACATGGGCGCGTTCTTTTCCATATTGGTCGGCGGCGGCGGGGGAGGAGCGACCGTCTCCTGGTTGTCGTTTTGGAGCTCCGGCGGACGAACTTCCTTGGAGGTGGCGCTGAGGTTGCCCACAACGGGGCCGGGGCAGAAGGCAGAAGCGCCCACGTTGGTGCCTTTAAGGTCGCAGGCCAGCGTCTCCATGAGGCCGACGGTGCCGGCCTTGATGGCGCAGTACAGCGCCGCGCCGGGGACGACGTAGAGGCCCGACTGGGAGGCGGTGCTGACCACATGGCCTTCTTCGCCGTGGGCGAGAATCCGCGGCAGGATGGTGAGGATGCCGTTGATGATGCCTGTGAAGCTCACGCCCATGATAAAGTCATAGTCCTTGAAGGTGTTCTTCCAGAGGGGGCCCATGGGCGCTTCAACGCCCGCGTTGTTGACAAGCACATGGATATTGCCGAAGGTCTTTTCCACCTCGTCGGCGGCCCTGGCGTAGGCCTCGCGGTCCGTTACGTCCAGTTGGACGCCCATGACGGGCCAGCCCTTTTCCTTAAAGAAAGGCAGCGCCTCGTCGATGGCTTTCTGGCGGATGTCGGCGATGACCACCTTCATGCCCGCCCGGCCGCAGGCTTTGGCGATGCCAAGGCCGATGCCGCTGGCAGCGCCGGTGATAAATGCGACTTTCCCTTGCAAGTTCTTCATACTATCGATACCCCATTTCCGCGACAAGCGCGATTATTACAAGCGGATACAGGCTGCGCTCTGGCAAAATCGCCTGCAATTGCCATTATAAGCGCTGCCTGTCCCGTTTTCAAGTAAAAAGCGGCGGAAAAGTAGCA
>JAJUHI010000315.1 GCA_029267955.1 Sporobacter termitidis
CCCCGGCGGGCGCCCAGCTTTTCGATGACGGCGCCCACATAGGCCTCCGGAACGTCGATGACCACGCGCTCCACCGGCTCGTGCCGGACGCCGTCGATGTCCCGGTAGAGCACCCGGGGCGGCGAGACCTGAAATTCGTACCCCTCCCGGCGCATGGTCTCAATGAGGATCGACAGGTGCATCTCGCCGCGGCCGGCCACGTTGAAGCTGTCGCTGTTCGGCACCTCGGTAACCTTCAGGGAGACGTCCCGGAGCGTTTCCTTCATCAGCCGGTCCCGGATGTTGCGGGTGGTCACATACTTGCCCTCCCGGCCGGCGAAGGGGCTGTCGTTGACGGAAAAGGTCATTTCCATGGTGGGCGCGGAGATCTTGACGAAGGGCAGCGGCTCCACGGCCTGAACGTCGCAAACGGTGTCGCCGATGGTGATGTCGGCGATGCCGGACAGGGCGATGATGCTGCCGGCGGCGGCTTCCGTGACGGGGATGCGGTTTAAGCCGTCAAACTCGTAAATGGTCACGGCCTTGGCCTTCTTCACGGGCTTGTCTCCGTGGTAATTGCAGACGGCGATCTCCTGGTTCTGGCGGATGACGCCCCGCTCGATGCGCCCGATGGCGATGCGCCCCACGTAGTCGTTGTAGTCCACGGAGGAGATGAGCATCTGCAGCGGCGCGCCGGTGTCCCGGCTGGGGGCGGGGATGTAGTCGATGATGGTCTGAAACAGCGGCTCCAGGTTCTCGCCGCGGGTCTCGGGCGAGAAGGAGGCGATACCCAGGCGTGACGAGCAGAACAGCATGGGGGAGTCCAGCTGCTCGCTGGTGGCGTCCAGGTCGATCAAAAGCTCCAGGACTTCGTCCACCACCTCGGAAATCCGGGCGTCCGGCCGGTCGATCTTGTTGATCACGACGATGACCCGGTGGCCCAGCTCCAGGGCCCGCTGGAGGACAAAGCGCGTCTGCGGCATGGGGCCTTCGGCGGCGTCCACCAGCAGGATGACGCCGTTGACCATCTTGAGAATGCGCTCCACCTCGCCGCCGAAGTCGGCGTGGCCGGGCGTGTCGACAATGTTGATTTTCGTGTCGCCCCAGGCGACGGCTGTGTTTTTGGCTAAAATCGTAATGCCCCGCTCCCGCTCCAGGTCGTTGGAGTCCATCACGCGCTCCATAACGGCCTGATTTTCCCGGAACACACCGGACTGCTTGAGCATTGCGTCCACCAGCGTTGTTTTGCCGTGGTCCACATGGGCGATAATAGCGACGTTTCTGATATCCTTCATAATTGGCACCTTTTGTATAGAATCCGAGAAATAAGCATTTTATTATACACAGCCCTTCTTATAATTGCAAATATCAATGTTTTGCGCCGCCATTTTTCAGGAATAAAATCAGGCTACCAATTCAGGCGGAACTGATATATAATTATAAAAATAAAAATCCGCGCAAATATCGGCAAAATCACGCTGCATCTGATGGCAGTTATCTCAACCGGAGACAGTTCATGGAATACTTTGAAAAACAGATTTCGACAAAAACCGTCTATAAGGGCCGTATCGTCAATGTGCGCAGCGACATGGCCGAACTGCACAACGGCGCCATTGTCCTTCGGGAGGTTGTGGAGCACCCGGGCGGCGTTGCCATCGTCCCGGTCAACGAGGCCGGGCAGGTGACTATGGTCCGGCAGTTCCGGTACCCCCTGGGGGAAGGCATGCTGGAGATACCGGCCGGCAAGCTGGAGGCCGGCGAGGACCCGCACGACTGCGCGCTACGGGAGCTGTCCGAGGAGACGGGCTGCTCCGCGGGGCAGCTGGTGTACCTGGGGCCGATGTATCCCTCTCCCGGCTTTTCACAGGAGATTCTGCACCTGTATCTTGCAACGGCC
>JAJUHI010000316.1 GCA_029267955.1 Sporobacter termitidis
ACATAAAATGAAGCAGTATCTATTAATTTCATTTTGGAGGCGGCATATGATTACCCAACGGGAATTTGTCACATTCTCAATCGATTTGAATCTGTTCTTTCTGAGAATCATGAAGGAGCACACGCTGTTTCTCGAGCTGGCGTTGACCCCGAAAGACAGGGCGCTCGGCACGGAAGCTTCGAACATGAGGGCCGGATTTGACAGGCTGCTGTCGGAGACAATAGAAGTCGCAAACGACAATGTCAGCCGGGAGACGCTGGAATCCAGACAGGCGGTAACGCAGTATACGCTGGAAGCGGAACGGCTGACGAGCTTTTTCACAGGCGTGCCGATCAACACAACGCTGACCGAGCGGGAGATGAGACTGAGCCCCGACGGCCGGGGGTTTGAAGCGTCGACGGTCCAGCGCGTTGAATCGATCAATATGCGGGCGTATCAGCAGACCTCGGCGCTGGCCGATTTCAAGGCGAAGCTTTTGAACGATGTGTTGTCCTGTAAAACCTTTACGAACACGTACCCGCTGCTGATTGACCACATCCTGCGTGAGGCGCGGTTCTACATGCAGCGGCTCTACATGCTCATGCAGGGGGAGACGATACACGGGCGGGAGGATCTCATTGACCGGGAAGCGTTCTGGAACCGGATTATGGCCGAGCACTCAAAATTTATCGCCGGGCTTCTGGACCCCACGGAGGAAGCGCTGATTGACAAAGCCAGAACCTTTGGCAGGGAATTTGACGCGCTCACGGCGGAAGCGATCCAGGCGCAGACTCAAACCCGCGAGATCGGCGCCGTCACGGCGGAGAGCCTGCGGCAAACAAGACAACTGCGTGATTTCAAGGCAGCGGGGACGGAGGGGATTATCGACTGCAAGATACGGTCCATCATCGTCCCGCTGCTGGCCGACCATGTTCTGCGGGAAGCCAACCACTACATAACCGTTTTGGAAACGCCCCGGGCGTAACCCGGCGCACAATCAGGCAAGGTCCCTGTTCCGCGGGATTATGTTCCCGGCGGCGGGGGCCTGTTATTTGAATAAACGGCGGGTCAAATTGGCCTGATGATAATGTGTCAAAAATGGGATACTAATGAAAAATGCTGATGCGGGGTCCTATATGCAGAGTACCATAACGAACCGGCAGATGGTTTGGACCATGTTCATCACCATCACCACGATTGTCACCGTCGCCAAAACGATGGCCCTGACGGCAAAACACGGGGCCTGGATCCCCCAACTGGTCATCGCCGCCATTTACGGCATTTTCGCCGCCATTATCGCCCGGCTCGGCGTCATGTATGAGGGGAAGACGGTTGTTGAATACAGCCGGGATATCGCAGGGCGTTTTGCGCCGTATCTGCTGGGGCTGTTTTACTTCTGCTATTTCTTCATTTTTTTCCAATACGTCTGCTTTTTTTTCGACGACCTCATTACGACCAATTTCCTCACGCGCACGCCGGTCTGGGCGCTGCTTTTCGCAGGGATGCCCATCTACGGCTATATCGCCTATAAGGGCTGGGCGACGGCCGCGCGGCTCTGCGAGGTGGTGGTGGGCGTCATTTTTTTGATTGTCGCCATCGTCATCTTTATCACCATGCTGGTGGAGGGGCGGGTGAACTATATTCTCCCGCTGTACAACCGTAAACAGCTGGGGACCTATATCGTGTCGGTAAAGGATGCCGTTGAACAGTACGCCGGCGTTGAAATCCTGCTTTTTATACCGCTGACGCGGCGAAATCAAAAGCCGTCGGTTCTGGCCTTTTTGACCATGTTCGGCCTGGGCCTGTTTTTTGTGCTGGACATCTACGGCTGCTACGCGGTGCTCGGCGCCGACGAGATCATCTACCACAAATTCCCGCTGGTAGACGCGCTG
>JAJUHI010000317.1 GCA_029267955.1 Sporobacter termitidis
CTGGGTGTCGCGGGCCTCGTCTCCCGGAGTGAAAAACCGGCCGCCTGAGGAACCGTGGTCCCCGGGCGGCCGGCTTAGTCGGGGCAAGCTTCGCTATCCGCCGGCAATTTCCTGTCCGCCGGTTTCCTGACCGTCGGGTGTCCGGCCGTCAGAGTAAAGCCGCCAATGAACGCTTATGTCAGTTCAGTGGCGGCTTTGCTCTTTCAGCTTTTTAAAGTAGAGGAAGCTGTTGTACGCATAATCGTCGGCCCGGAAAAATTCGATGAGGCCGCTCAAGTTATCGACGGTGGCCGGGCTTAGGGAGTGCTCGATCAGCTCCGTTTCCTTCAGGGGGTTTTCGTTGCCGATCAACAGCAGGAAATTCTCCACCGTTTCATGCCTTTTCAGCAAATAAGCGCCGATTTCCCTGCCCGTATCCGTCAGCTGGATGATATCGTAACGGTCATACTTCAAGTAGCCCAGGTACGCCAGCTTCGAGATCATCTTGGACGCGGACGGCGGCTTGACGTTGAGTAGCTCCGACAGCTGCCCAATCCGCGCGTAATTGTTGTTCAGACAGAGCCGGTAGGTCATCTCCAGATAATCCTCCATCGCCGGGGTCAGCTTCCCGCCCTGCTGGCTGAGGAGCTGATAGCCGCGCACTGTCCTGAAATCCGAACCGGTATTGTTGTCCATATCCTCAGTCCCTTTAATAATAAATAGTACAGTACAGTTTATTCGTCACATGGACAGATTCATGCCCATATATTAGCAGCGGGTAACTTTCTTCCCCACCGCTAAATAAACCGTATCCCAGGAAAAGGAGAATAAGTAAATGGGACTGACTGGCACATCCACCGGTACAGCCGTCATCAGCCACTGCGGCCTGCACATCGACAAGGAGACGCCGCAGGATAAAGTCGTCGCGCTGGCCGGGAATCCGAACGTGGGCAAAAGCACTGTTTTCAACAGCCTGACCGGCTTAAACCAGCACACGGGGAACTGGCCGGGCAAAACCGTGACAAACGCCTGCGGCAAATACCGTTATCGGAATCAGAATTTTATTCTGGTGGACATTCCGGGTACATATTCCCTGTCGGCAAACTCCGTCGAGGAGGAGGTGGCCCGCGACTTTATCTGCTTCGGCGGCGCGGACGCCGTCGTCATCGTCGCAGACGCCACCTGCTTGGAGCGCAATCTCAATCTGGTCCTGCAAACCCTGGAGATCACCGACAGGGTTGTCTTATGCGTCAATCTGATGGACGAGGCGCGCAAAAAGAAAATCCATATCGATCTAGACCTGCTCTCGGCCAGGCTGGGCATCCCGGCCGTGGGCACCAGCGCCCGCAGCGGGAAGGGGCTCGACGGTCTCATGGACGCCGTCTGCGCCTTAACCGACGGCAGCGTCACGCCCGCGCCGCTGCGCGTTGAATACGGCCAGGCGCTGGAACAGGCCATCGCCATGGTGCAGCCGGCGGTGGCCGGCGCCGCCGCGTCCGTCTCCGGCAGGTGGCTTGCCCTCAAGCTGTTGGAGGAGGACGAGAGCCTACATAAAGCCTTTGAGACTTATATAGACGGCGATATCCTGCAAAACGACGAGGTCCAAAAGGCCCTGTCGGCGGCAAGAGGTTTGCTTGAAGAGGCCGGACTGACCCGGGACCGGCTGCGGGACCACATTGTCACGCGGATTGTCAAGACCTGCGAGCGTATCGGGCGGGAGGTGACGCGGTACGAGAAAAAGGACTACGCCGAGCGCGACCGGAAGATCGATAAAATCCTCACCTCCAAGCTCACGGGCTTTCCCATTATGCTCCTGCTGCTCTTCGGCGTTTTCTGGCTGACCATCACCGGCGCCAACTACCCCTCCGGCCTGCTGGC
>JAJUHI010000318.1 GCA_029267955.1 Sporobacter termitidis
AGATTTTCATCAGGTACAGGAGCTTGAGCTTCTGATTGGATGATTTCGGCATCGGCCTTGCCTCCTTCTGTCTATCTCTCATCGATTATATCTGAAAGCCCGGCTCCGGGCAACCGGCCGCGTGTCAATGCAAAAACAGGATAACGCCCACGGCGGTCAGGCACAGCATGATGAAAACCGTGTTCCAGAAAGTAACGCCCGCGCCGCTCTTTCTGCGGGCCCGGCGGGGGGCCGGTACTCTGTAAGCGGCGATGTCGATGATGTCCGCCCGTACCCGCGCCTCGGTGCGGCGGCAGTCGTAGCCGGTGTAAATTTTGGCGTTCATAAGATGTCCTCCTAACTTTGCCGCGGGGCTTACGCCGCCTCAAACTCGCGCAGCTCCTGCCGCGCCTCGTGCTCGTTGTCCGCCGAGAAAAGGAACTGGCCGTTTTCGTCAAGGACCTCCACATGGCCCCCGGCGCGCCTGATCTGATAAGTCATGTCCATACGTCCTTTCACTGGATTCTCTCATTGAACCCAGTATAACGCGAGATGTGTCCAATAAACCGGCCAGTAAACGCAAAAGACGAGGTATTGTTGAAGTTTGCGTTTTTACACGCCTGTTTTATGCAGTGGGAATGTGCGTCCCGGCCTCCCCCTTGGGGGAGGTGTCATTTGCATAGCAAATGACGGCGGGGGTGCCGGGTGGCGGGAATGACGGGGGAGATATCAGCAACTGGACAAAAAAATACCCGGCTTCATGAGCCGGGTGTTTACATAAAATTTCAGTGTCAATCCATCAGCATGGCCCATTGGTGGGCCCGGAGGTACAGGGCCGCCATTTTCTCCTGGCCGATTTTGTCCAGCGGGTATTTGCCCTCAATCTGCTGCCAGCGGGCCTGCTCGTAATTGACCACAAAGTCCAGGAGCCGGCGGAGCTCGTTGGGCGCGCCGCTGAGGGCGCTTTTCACGTTGTCCGACAGGGGCAGCTCCGACAAAAGGCGCTGCATGTCCGTGTTGAGTATCACGTCGATCAGCGAAAACAGCCCCGTAAAGAACGGCTCCGAGCCCGAACCGGCGATCTCCAGTTCCTGGGCAATCAGCGCCATGAGCTTGCCCCGGATGAGAGACATCTTCGCAAGCTCCGAGTTCTCCTTGGTTTTGATGCCGCCCATGAGCAGCATGGAAATCCACTGGTGCAGCTCCCGGGTGCCCAGATACGACAGCGCGTGGGAGATGGAGGTGATTTGATATTTCGGCGCCATATAGGCCGAGTTGACCAGCCGGAGAAGCCGGTAGGAGAGCGCCAGGTCGTGCTCGATGAGGGACGAGATTTTCTTAAAGCTGGGCTCCGGGCTGTCCAGCTCGTTGAGGATGCTGATCAGGCTCGCGTCCAGCGACTTGACGTCCTTCTGGGTGCGGCCGGGCCCCGGTTGCAGGAAAAAGCCGCCCCGGAAGAGGTCGTAGCCCATTTTCCGCGCCACCCGGCAGTCCTCCCAGGTGTCGAGCCCTTCGGCCAGGAGCTTCGCGCGGCGCTTAAATTTCCGCATCAGCTCCGACTGGGGCGCGGGGGCCGTCGACGGGTAATCCACTAGGACGATATCGGCCGCGTCGATGACGGGCGAGCCGGAAAAGAAAAAGGCGCTGTCCACCGCCAGACGGAAGCCCTTGTCCTTGAGCCTTCGGCAGTCGGCGGCGGTGACGGGCGCCTCCTTGCCGACGACGACCACGGCGCCGGGCGCGCCCTCCGCGCTTTTCTGGGACGGGAGGGCATCGTCGGTCAGCCAGTCATACCAGCTGATCATCGCCGTGGCGCGGTCCGTCAGCGCCGACAGGGTTAAAGCCGCCCTGCCGGAGGAAGCCCCGTCCTCCTG
>JAJUHI010000319.1 GCA_029267955.1 Sporobacter termitidis
CACCGCGGCGGCTACCGCCCATCATCTGGGCCACGCGCTGGATGAGCCGACGCTGGCGCGCCTGTGCGTCGCGCTGGAGCCCACCGACAGCACCCTGTTCCGCCAGCTGACGTTGTTCGACCATAATACCGCCGCCACGCAGATTGCCTGTGACAGCCAGCCTCAGCTCGATCTGCTGGTGCTGGAAAGCCCCGCTACGCTGCTGACCACCGATTACCACCGACTTCCCCGGCTTGAAAAGCTGCACGCCTACTCCGCGTCTCTGCAGCTAGCCTGGGAGAAAGTTCAGCTAGCCTGCGAGACGGATAATCCCCGGCGGATGGGAGAGGCCGCGACGCTTAGCGCCGTCGCCAGCCAGCATCTGTTACCAAAGCCGGGGTTTGATACGCTGCGGGGGCTGGTGGAAGAGTGCGATTTATACGGTATTAACGTGGCGCACAGCGGCAGCGTAGTCGGCCTGATGCTCGACCGTCAACGTCACGACATTGAGTATTTACAGCGACGGCTGGAAGAGACGCGACTTAGCGAGCTCTGGCCCAGGCAGCACCTGCTGCGCATGGTGCAGGGCGGCGTCGAACTGCGCTAACGCTGCCGCAGCTATGACCCGGAGGCGGCGCTGCGCGCCTTATCCGGGCTACCGACCCGCAGACGGCTATGAACCCGAAGCCCGGCTAAGCACAGCGCGAGCCGGGAAGAACCGCAGACGAACAATAGCGGCAGACATCTACTCGTTAAATACCCGCCTGAAGGCCGTCAGCAGCCGGGTATTTTCCTGCTGGCTGCGGATCGCGACGCGAAAGTAGCGCCCGTCGAGCCCTGGATAATTGGCACAGCTGCGGATCAGGATGTGCTGCTGCAGCATCGCGTATTGCAGATCCAGATCTGCAACGTCGCAGCGCAGAAACAGATAGTTTGCCTGTCCGGGATAGACCGTCAGGCCGGGAATATGGCGCAGTTGATGATAAAAGCGCTGCCCTTCCTCCGCCAGCCACTGCCAGGTTTTCTGCTGGTAGGCGCTATCCTGGAGAATGATCTCCCCCGCCAGGGCGGCAAAAGCATTTATCGACCACGGCATTTGTCGCTCGCGCATTCTTGCCACCGCCCGCGCATCGCCATTGACCAGATACCCCAGGCGCAGGCCAGGTATGGCATAAAATTTGGTGAGCGAACGCAGCACCCACACGTGCGGATTGTGGGCCAGAAGCGGAATAAATCCCGGCTCATCGGGGATAAAATCGATAAACGCCTCATCGAGGATCAGGGCGATGTCCAGCGACTGACAGCGTTCAGCAATCAGCGCCAGCAGTCGACGATCGGGCAGCAGGCCGGTTGGGTTGTTCGGCGTGCAGAGAAATAAGCAGTCCAGATCCGGCGTCAGGGCGTCAAGAATCGCTCCGGTGAGCTGCCAGCCATCCTCCTCGCGCAGCAGAAATTCCCGCACCGCGCACTCCACCGACTGCAGCGCCCGGCGATATTCGGCAAAACCCGGAGTGACGATCATCGCCTGGCGCGGTTTCAGCCCCTGAACTAGGGTAAAAATCGCTTCAGTTTCGCCGTTTCCTGCAAGGATCGACGACGCAGGAATATGATGATGTTCCGCCAGCGCAAGGTGCAGCTGCTGATACTCAACGTCGGGATAGCGTTCAGCGCAGTCCATATTGTTGAGGATTGCGCGCTTTAAACTTTCCGGCATTCCCAGCGGATTGATGTTGGCGCTAAAATCCAGCAGCTCGTTGGGGGCAATGCCCAGCAGGGCGGCGGCCTCGCGGATATTGCCGCCATGGGCGCTTTTCAGTAAGGCCATATCCTTTTCCTGTGTGGTTATCCAC
>JAJUHI010000320.1 GCA_029267955.1 Sporobacter termitidis
TCCCCTGCCCGACCGGCCCACCACCTGGGTGATCAGGGAAAACGTCCGTTCATGGGCGCGGTAATCGCTGATATACAGCATCTGGTCGGCCGACAGGACGCCCACTAGCGTGACGTTCTCAAAGTCCAGCCCCTTGGCCACCATCTGCGTCCCCAGGAGGATGGGGACGTTGTGGTCCCTAAAGCGCCGCAGGTGCTCCTCGTGGGTGTGGGCGGGCGACACGGTGTCGGTATCCATGCGGATAATTTCCACGCCCGGCAACAGCGCCGCCAGTTCATCCTCCGCCTTCTGGGTCCCAGCGCCCACGTACTTGAGCCTGCCGCCGCAGTCCGGGCAGTCGTCCCGCGCCGGCTCCGACCAGCCGCAGTAGTGGCACATCAGCCGGCGGTTGGCCGAATGGTAGGTGGCCGAGACGCTGCAGCGGGGGCAGGTGTACGTGTAGCCGCATTCCCCGCAGGCGATGAGGGTATTGGCGCCCCGCCGGTTTAAAAACAGGATGCTCTGCTCGCCCCTGCCGATATTGTCGCGCAGCTCCCTTAGGAGCACCGAGCTGATGGTGCCGGCATTGCCGTTTTTCAGCTCCTTTTTCATGTCGACAATGACAACGTCCGGCAGCTGTCTTTTATTATACCTGTTTTCCAGGCGAAAAAGCTTGTATTTTCCCTCGCAGGCGTTGTACATGCTCTCAAGGGACGGCGTCGCCGAGCCCATCAGCAGCAGCGCCCCGGCGCTGACGCACCGGTGCTTGGCCACGTCCCGGGCATGGTACCGGGGGCTGTTCTCGGATTTATACGTGTGCTCCTGCTCCTCGTCGATGATCAAAAGCCCAAGGTTTTTAACGGGGGCGAAAACGGCAGAGCGCGTGCCCACAACGACCCGTACGGCGCCCGAACGGATGCGCTTCCACTCGTCATACCGCTCGCCGATGCCAAGGGCCGAGTGCAAAACGGCGACGGTATCGCCGAAATAGGCGGCAAAGGTGGAGATCAGCTGCGGGGTCAGGGCAATTTCCGGCACCAGGACAATGGCGTCCTTCCCGGCCGCCAGGACCTTCTCGATCAGCCGGATATAGACGGCGGTCTTGCCGCTGCCGGTGACGCCGTACAGCAGCGCCGCGCCGGCGGTCCCCTGCTCCAGCAGCGCCGCGAGGCCGTCATAGGCCGCCTGCTGCTCCGCGGTCAGCACCACGGGGCCGGCCGCGTGGTCGGCGGTAATGGCCGGCCGCCGGAAAACCTCCTGCTCCTCCAGCGAAATGGCGCCCAGTTCATAAAGGCGCTTGACACTGGCCCGGGACGCGCCGGTAAAATACAGGATTTCCGGCACGGCGGCCATGCCGATCTGGGCCAGCAGCTCCAGTATGGACGCCTGCTGCGGCGCCCGCGGCCGCTTCTGGGCCGCCAGTACCAGCGCCTCCTCGGCGGGGATCGCTAGCCTCGCCATCGTCACCGTCTTGTCGGAAATTCTTTTGCCGCCTTCCTTAAACCACATGCCCGCGGGCAGCATGGCCCGGACGGCGTCGTAAACGGTGCAGAAAAACCGGTCGCTCATCCACAGCGCAAGCTTTATCATGTCAGGAGACAGCACGGGCGTGTCGTCCAAGACGCTGTCCACGCACTTGAGCTCCGGCCTGTCGCTGTCCTTTGTCAGCGACAAAATCAGGGCCTCGCTGCGCCGGTTCCCCCGGCCGAAGGGCACGACGACCCGCTGTCCGGGAGACAGATTCCCGGACAGATGTTCGGGTATCCTGTAGTCGTAGGGCTTGTCGATATGATAGGTTGCCGCGGCCACGGCGACCCTGGCCACGGTGTAATTTTCTTCAGA
>JAJUHI010000321.1 GCA_029267955.1 Sporobacter termitidis
ACTGTTTCAGTTGCGGACGTGATGAGTCCAAAGGAGGTACCGTCAGGCCAATTAACCCCTTCATTGTAGCTTAGGCATGAGATGGAAAGAAGCACGGCTGGCCGCCGTGCTCCAGTTCCAAATTTATTGTAGCAAGGAGGTTTACAAATGAGTGTCTTAAAAGCGGAAAAACGCAGCGGCGGTGTGAAAGCCAGCAGGTTGCGCAGCCAAGGTTATGTGCCCGGCTGCATCTACGGCAAGAATCTTGACGGCTCCATACATATCCAGGTCCGGCAGAGCGAGCTCCGGCAGGCCCTTGCGGGAAAGTCCCGGGGCAGCAAACTGACGCTGAGCCTGGGGAGCAAGAAGTATAACGTACTGATCAAGGACATCAGCCGCAATCCGGTTACCAACGAGATTGAAAACCTTCAGTTGCAAAACCTTGTCAGCGACGAGGTTGTGACCGGCACGGCCAAGGTTGTGCTGGTGAACAAAGAGAAGATCTCAAGCTTTATCCAGCAGCGGGTGTTTGAAATCCCCTACAAGGCGCTGCCGTCCAACATGGTGGAGGAAGTTGAAGTTGATCTTGAGGGCATGAATGTGGGCAGCGCGGTGAAGGTCTCGGACCTTGACATCGCCCGCAACAAAAAAATAGAGCTGCTGATCGACCCTGAAACCCTGGTGCTGTCGATTGTCCAGAACAAACGGACCGCCGAACCGCAGACGGAAAGCGCAGAAGCGGAAGCGTAAAGTAAATATAGATCAGAAAGCAAAACTCCCCGCCATCGTGATGATGGCGGGGATCGTTTTACGAACTTGCAGAGGCTCTTATACCTTTTCCCAGATGGTCGCGACGCCCATGCCGCCGCCGATGCAGAGGGTGGCAAGGCCCTTTTTGGCGTCGCTGCGCTTGTGCATCTCGTGGACAAGCGTCACGATGATGCGCGCGCCCGAAGCGCCGACGGGGTGGCCGAGGGCCAGCGCGCCGCCGTTGGGGTTGACCTTTGACATATCAAAACCCAGCTCGCGGGCTACGGCGATGGACTGGGCCGCGAAAGCTTCGTTGGCTTCGATGAGGTCCATGTCCGCAATCGTGAGACCGGCCTTTTCCAGCGCGTTTCTGGTGGCCGGCACCGGGCCGATGCCCATGATGGTCGGGTCCACGCCGCCCTGGCCCCAGGAAACGAGGCGCGCCATCGGCTTCAGGCCGTACTTTTTAACGGCCTCGCCGGAGGCCAGAAGGATGGCTGCGGCGCCGTCGTTGATGCCGGAGGAGTTGCCGGCCGTCACGCGGCCGTCTTTCTTAAAGGCGGGCTTGAGCTTGCCAAGAGCTTCCATGGAGGTGGCGCGGGGGAACTCGTCCACCTTGAAGTCGACGGTTTCCTTTTTCACCTGGACGGGAACAGGGACGATCTCGTCGTTGAAGCGGCCTTCGGCAATGGCCTTGGCGGCTTTATTCTGGGAGGAAAGGGCAAAGGCGTCCAGCTCCTCGCGGGTGATGCCCCACTTGTCACAGATGTTTTCCGCGGTGATGCCCATGTGGTAGTTGTTAAAGGCGTCCGTCAGGCCGTCGTGGACCATGGTGTCCACCATCGTCGCGTTGCCCATTCTCGCGCCGAAGCGGGCCGTGTCGACGGCATAGGGCGCTGCGGACATGTTTTCCGTACCGCCGGCCAGAATGACGTCGGCGTCCCCGGCGGCGATGGCGCGGGCGGCCTCGATAACGGCCTTCATGCCGGAACCGCAGACCATGCCCACCGTGTACGCGGGTACTTCCTGCGGAATGCCCGCCCCGATGGCGACCTGGCGCGCCACGTTCTGGCCGAGACCCGCTGTCAGG
>JAJUHI010000322.1 GCA_029267955.1 Sporobacter termitidis
CCATCCTCTCTCTTCTGCCTCGTCCCTGCATGCTTGTCCTTTTTCATGCTTGACCTTATAATTATCTCTCAATTCGCTCTGCTGTCAATCTTATCATCAACTTTGTCAGTTTTCCGGAGTTGACAAAACTCCTTGGCAACCGCCCTTTTATTTGGCAAGAATTCTGCCGGCGTCCAACATATTGTATGGATACTTGTAACTATTCCACAATTGCCGTCCCTTATTCCGGCATCCGCGCCAAACTCAAAGGCAATTTCTCCTTTACATTACAACGCCCATGCCGGCTTTGTCAACCCGGTGTGACGGATCGGGCGTCACATGCCGGCACAGTTGTCAATTTTGGTCTTTCACGCGGCCATGATCCGGATTTCGCCGTCCACGGCGGTGATCCCGATCTGCTTGGCCGGTTTTGCGTAGTTGGCGATGATTTCGGCGGCGATCCTGTCCTCGATCTCCTTCTGTATCAGGCGGCGCAGGTTTCTGGCCCCGTACGTGTGGGAGAAGGACTTTTTGGTCAGGTAGTCCAGCAGGCTGTCGTCGTATGTGAGCTCGAGCTTCTTTTCCGCCATGACGTCACGCAGCTCGTCGAGCATCAGCCGCGCTATCTTCTTGAAGTCCTCCTCGGTCAGGTGGTTGAAATAGATCAGCTCGTCAATGCGGTTGATAAACTCGGGCCGGAGGAAATCGTTGAGGGCCTTGATCGCCTTTTCCCTCCCCTGCTCGTTGACGGACCTGTTGAAGCCGACGGCGCCGTCCTTGCGGTCCGAGCCGGCGTTGGTGGTCATGATAATAACCGTGTTTTCAAAATTGACGGTGCGGCCGTGGGCGTCTGTGATATGGCCGTCGTCCAGAATCTGAAGCAGGATGTTCATCACGTCCGGATGCGCCTTTTCAATCTCGTCAAACAAGATGACGCTGTAAGGGCGGCGCCGGATTTTCTCGGTGAGCTGGCCGGCCTCGTCGTAACCGATATACCCCGGCGGGGAACCGATAATGCGCGAAACGGCGTGCTTTTCCATAAACTCCGACATGTCCAGGCGGATCAGCGCTTCCGGCGAGTCAAACAGGTCCTCGGCCAGGCGTTTGACAAGCTCCGTCTTGCCCACGCCGGTGGAGCCGATGAAAATGAACGACACCGGCTTGTGCTTGGCTGAAATGCCCACGCGGTTTCGCCGGATGGCGGCGCAGACGGCGTCCACGGCCTCATCCTGTCCGATGATGTGGGTTTTCAGGCGCTTGTCGAGCTCGCTGAGGCGCTTGTACTCGTCCTCCCGGATGCTGGAGGCCGGTATCTTTGTCCACAGCTCGATAACGCGGGCCAGATTGTCAATGGTCAGCTCCGGCGGCCCCTCCGCCTCCAGTCTGGAAAGCTCCTCGGTCATCTGGAGGTCACGGCTGCGGATGGCGGCAAGGCGCGCGTAATCCTCGCCGCTGACGGCGCTGGACAGGAGCATCTCCCGCTCCTTCATCAGGTCGGCCTTTTCCTTGCGGAGTTGGTCCATCCGGGCGATTTTTTCGCTCTTGAGATTCATGTCCGAGCAGGCCTCGTCGATAAGGTCGATGGCCTTGTCGGGCAAAAACCGGTCGGTAATGTAGCGCTCGGACAGGATGACCGCCTGACGGGCAATCTCATCCGAAATCCGGACGCCGTGATAGCTTTCATAATAATGTTTGATGCCCTTGATAATCTCGATGGACTCCGCGATGGACGGCTCGTTCACCGTCACCGGCTGGAACCGGCGCTCCAGCGCGGTGTCCTTTTCGATGTGCTTCCGGTACTCCGTAAAGGTCGTCGCGCCGATCACCTGAATTTCGCC
>JAJUHI010000323.1 GCA_029267955.1 Sporobacter termitidis
AGGAAATCTTCCGCAGGAGCGTGGGGGCCTATACAAAGGCCATGCTGGGGACGCTGATGAAAAGCGCGTTTTTCCATCCCACCATGGAGTTTTTGACGGCCGCCGGCACCGTCATCGTCCTGGGCGTGGGCGGCCTGTTGGCTTACCACAACCAGATTTCCGTCTCCTACGTGGTGGGCTTTATCCTGTACCTGTCCATGTTTTACGCGCCCATCACGGGGCTTACCCAGCTGTTGGAGCAGGCGCAGCAGGCGCTGGGGGAGCCGAGCGGGTGGTTAAGATACTCGACACGCCCGTGGCGGTCAAAACGAGCCGGGGGCTCTCGAGCTGACCGACTGCCGGGGCGAGGTGACCTTTGAGCATGTGGACTTTGCCTACAGCGACGGGATACCGGTCCTCAAGGACGTGAGCTTTACCGCCTCGCCGGGCGCGTTTGTCGCCCTCGTGGGGCCGACGGGCGTCGGCAAGAGCACCGCGGTGAAGCTGGCCACGCGGTTTTACGACCCCCAGCGGGGCCGCGTGCTATTAGACGGCCACGACCTGCGGGAGATCACCCTGGACAGCCTGCATCAAAATATCGCCTACGTCCCGCAGGACACCTTCCTGTTCAAAATGACCATTGCGGAGAATATCGCCTTTGCAAAGCCCGGCGCCACGCGGGGCGAGGTGATCACGGCGGCAAAAATCGCCCGGATTCACGACGATATCCTGCAGATGCCCGACGGCTATGACACCGTTACCGGGGAGCGGGGCATCAAGCTGTCCGGCGGTCAGAAGCAGCGGGTGGCCATCGCCCGGGCCGTCCTGTGCGGCGCGCCGGTGCTGATTTTAGATGAGGCCACCAGCGCCGTGGATGCCATCACCGAGCGCATGATCCAGAAGTCCATCGACGAGCTGGCCGGCGGCCACACGATTATTGCCATTGCCCACCGGCTGTCCACCATCAAAAACGCCGACCTGATCCTTGTCTTTGAGGAGGGGGAAATCGTCGAGCGCGGCACCCACGAGGAGCTGATGCGCCTCGGCGGCCACTACGCCCGGCTGTACGGCGCCCAGAGCGCCGAGGCGGTCTGATTGATCAGGGTTTCGGGGCCGGCGCGGCCGGCAAAATCATATTGACAAATAAATGACGCTGTGTAGAATAAAACCATCTACACGGCGTAGATTACCGGGGGGCTTTGGGATGAAAAAGATGCAGCGCATGTCCGAGGCGGAAAAGGAGGTCATGCAGCAAATATGGGATGCCGGCGGTTCCCTGACCTCCGCAAGGCTCCTTGAGTACTTAAGAGAGACGGGCAGCGGGTGGAAGACGAGCACGGTGCTGACCTTTGTGGCCCGGCTTGTGGACAAGGGGCTTTTAACCGTGATCAAGCGCGGGCGCTCCAACGAATATTTCGCCCGCTTCAGCGAGAGCGATTACCGCCGCTTTGAAACCCGGGTCTTTCTCGACACCGTGCACGACGGGTCCGTCCGGAGCCTTTTAACCGCCCTGTACGAATGCTGTGAATCGTCGCCGGAAGAAAGCGAAGCCATCCGGGCCTGGTTTGACAAAATGGGCAAATACGAGGAGCGGCACGAGGGCTGACAATTGCCGCCGCTCCGTGCCGGGAGGAAGCTAAATCTAGTCATATGAAAGCGGGCCGCTGTACTCACAGCGACCCGCTTTAGATTGTAAGTGCGAGAAAGCCTCGCAGAGTTTTCGCCGCGCACGGCGAAAATAAAGTGAGATCCGTCATTTCCGGCGACATGTGCGTCGGAAATGACACCTCTCATGCAGGGCGCGGCTTAAGCGACCTGCATGCAGCTCTTTCTGTCC
>JAJUHI010000324.1 GCA_029267955.1 Sporobacter termitidis
AGCCGCGCCCAGAGCTTTAAATTCAGTTTGACGGGCTGTTCCTGGTCCAGCATTTCATCCATGTATATCACTTCCTTGTTACACGGGCGGCAACATAGAGCCGCCCCTGCGGAAAAATCAGGTGGTTTACGTAGGGGCAGCCCTATGTGGCTGCCCGTATGAGGTGCCCAGGTGTCTTGGTGCTTGGTACAACGGATTCTTCAAGAGAAGGCTAAGTCCAAGCCTCCATCTTGAGGGAGGTGGTGCAAGGGCTTGCGCAGTAAGTCCTTGCGCCGGAGGGAGTTACAAACGGCGCGTCTGGGAAGTCGCGCCCTACGGAACAGAAGCGGCGTGCTGAGGTCAAAGCGCCGTAAGATGGCGCTTTGCGCCCTACTGCGGGCGGCCACGCGGGGCCGCCCCTACGCGCACAACGGCGACACCTCTGCCCCTTGCCTCCCTCTTGAGGGAGGTGGCATTTGCGTAGCAAATGACGGAGGGAGTTATCTGGCGAGCAAAACGAGCTTGTCTCCGGGCACCCTTGGATTCCCGCCTTCGCGAGAATGGCAAAACCGGTCTTATCGGCCCTCATATACCGCTCTGCAAATCATACACCCGCTTGTAGATGCCGTTTTTCTCCAGCAGCTCGGCGTGGGTGCCAATCTCTGCGATGCGCCCGTTGTCCAGAACCATGATGGTGTCCGCCAGCATCAGGGTGCTGATGCGGTGGGAGATTAAAATCACCGTGGCGCCCCGGATGTTCTCCCGCAGCGCTTCCCGTATTCTCGCGTCCGTCTCCATATCCAGGTTGGACATGGAATCGTCAAAAATCATTATCGGCGCGTCCAGCATCAGCGTCCGGGCGATGGCGATGCGCTGCTTCTGCCCGCCGGAGAGGGTGACGCCCCGCTCGCCCACCAGGGTGTCATATCCGTTTGAAAAGGACATAATGTTCTCATCCACCGCCGCCAGGGCCGCCGCCTTGCGCACCCGCGCCAAATCCCCGCTGCGGGCGGCGATGTCGATATTTTCAAAAATCGTCCGGGAGAACAAAAACGGCTCCTGCAGCACAAGCCCCACGTTGCGGCGCAGGTACTGCCGGTCAATCTGCCGGATATCCACGCCCCCGATGGAGATTGTCCCACCGCCGCGCGGGTCGTCCTGGGGCAGGTCGTACAGCCGGTTGAGAAGATAGGTGATCGTCGACTTGCCGGAGCCCGTCGCGCCCAGGATACCGAAGGTAGTCCCGCTTTTTATGGTAAAGCTCAGATCGTCCAGCACCGGCTGCCCGTCGTAGGAAAAGCGCACATGGTCGAACACAATGTCCCGGTCCAGGGGCGGCCGTTTCGCGCCGGGCTCCGGCCCCTCCACCGGCGCGTCCAGAATCTCCTTAAGGCGCCGGAAGGACACCTTTGTTTTGCTCATATCGGAGATGATGCGCCCTAACTGCCTGACCGGCCACATCATGGTGGTTGTATAGCTTAAAAAGACGATGAACTGGCCTAAGGTAATGCCGCCCGAGACGGCCAAAAACGCGCCCACCACCACCATGACCAGAAGCTCGCCCGACGACACGATGTCGCCGATGCCCCAAAAGTAGCCCAGAATATTGCCCAGCTCCAGCCATTTACCGATATAAACCTCGTTGATCTGGTCAAAGCGTTCCGTCTCGTACCGTTCCCGCCCGAAGGCGCGGACGACGCGCACGCCCGTCAGGTTCTCCTGGACGCGGATCATCAGCTCGCCCTCCGCCTCGTCGGCTTCCTGGAACTTATGGCCGACTTTCTTAAAGAAAAATCCGGAATAGCCGAGAATCAGCGGGATAAAGCAC
>JAJUHI010000325.1 GCA_029267955.1 Sporobacter termitidis
ACAGGAGCTCGTTATGATCGCAATCGTCGACTACGGCGTGGGGAATCTTTTTTCTCTGTGCAGTTCCTTTAAATATATCGGACAGGATGCCATCGTCACCGGCGACGCCGGGACCATCAAAAGCTGCGACCGCGTCGTCCTTCCCGGCGTCGGGGCCTTTGCGGACGCTGCGGAAAAACTCCGGGCCTCCGGTCTGGACGCGGTGGTCTGTGAGCAGGCCAAAGCGGGCAAGCCGCTGTTGGGCATCTGCCTGGGCATGCAGCTGCTGTTTGACGTCAGCTACGAGTACGGCGAGCACCGGGGGCTCGGGCTCATCAGCGGCCGGGTTGTCTCCATGGAGCCGGTGGTCCCGAAGGGATATAAGGTCCCGCACATCGGCTGGAACGCCCTTCATTTTCCAAAGGACCGGCCGGTCCACCCGCTGTTAAGCGGCATTACCGAGGGCGACCATGTGTATTTTGTCCACTCCTATTACGCATCGGACTGCGACGGCGCGGTCATCGCCACGACGGAGTACGGCGCGATGCTGACGGCGGCGGTGGCGGACGGCAACGTCATGGGGACGCAGTTCCACCCGGAAAAAAGCGGCCAGGTGGGGCTGAATATCCTGCGGGCGTTCTGTACGCTGTAAGGGCGAGCCGGCATGCCGTTCCCGCGGCGGCGGGAACCCATATTTGCAATCGAGAGACCGTGGAGGCTTTTTTATGATACTCTTACCGGCAATTGACCTATACGGCGGCAAGGCCGTGCGCCTGTACAAGGGCGACTACGACCAGATGACCGTTTACAGCGACGACCCGCTGGGGGTGGCCAGATCCTTCCGGGAGGCGGGCGCGGATTATCTGCACGTGGTGGACCTGGAAGGGGCCAGGGACGGGACGACGGCAAACTACGATACCATCAAAACGCTCATCTCCGACAGCGGACTGAAGGTGGAGGTGGGCGGCGGTATCCGTTCCCGTGAGGTTGTGGAAAAATATGTGGAGGCCGGCGCGCTCCGGGTCATCCTCGGCACGGCCGCCATCACCCGGCCGGGCTTTGTGGAGGAGATGGTGAAGGCGTACGGCGACAGGATCGCCGTGGGCGCCGATATCCGGGACGGCAGGGTGGCCATCCGCGGCTGGACGGAGACAACGGACCTCATGTGCCTTGCCTTCTGCCGCCGGATGGAGGAGATCGGCGTTGAGACCATCATCTGCACCGATATCTCCAAGGACGGCGTTCTGGGCGGGACGAATCTGGCGCTGTACAGGGAACTGGCCGACAAGCTCAGCCTGAATGTGATCGCCTCCGGCGGCGTATCGTCACTCACGGATATTACGGCGCTGTGTTCCCTGGGGCTGTACGGGGCCATTTTGGGCAAGGCCCTGTACGAGGGCAGGCTCAGTCTGAAGGAAGCCGTCGATTTGGCCCGGGAGATGAGGTGCTGCGAGTGATTACAAAACGCATCATCCCCTGTCTGGACGTCCGGGACGGGCGTGTTGTCAAGGGCACCAATTTTCTGGACCTGGCCGACGTGTCGTCGCCGGTGGCCCTCGCCAAATTTTACAGCGACAACGGCGCCGACGAGCTGGTGTTTTACGACATCACCGCCTCCTTTGAGGAGAGGCGGCTGTTTACGGAGATTCTGCGGGAGGTGGCCGCCACCATCTTCATCCCGCTGACGGTGGGCGGCGGCATCAACACGGTGGACGATTTTGACCGGGTGCTCAAATGCGGCGCCGACAAGGTCAGCGTCAATTCCGGCGCCATCAAGAACCCGGCGCTCATCCGGGAAGCGGCAAAAAAATACGGCGACCA
>JAJUHI010000326.1 GCA_029267955.1 Sporobacter termitidis
AACCGTCTCCGCATCGACAAAGTACTACTTCAACAAAAACCCGAATATCTCCGACATTTCCTTTGTGCCGGCGGCGGATTACACGGGGACGGTCAACATCGCCTTCAAGGCGTATACGGAAACCAACTACACCATCGCGGGCACGCTGCGCATTACCGTGGAGAACAGCCCCGGCGGCACGCTGACCCTGCTGACGGACAAAAACGAGCCCCTGCCGCTGGACGCCGCCAGCTTCAGTAGCGCCTTCAAGGCCGCCACCGGCGAGGAGCTGTCCCATATCTCCTTTACGAGCTTAAGCTCTGTCCGCGGCACGCTGTACTACGACTACGAGTCCAACAACTCGTACAAGAACGTCGTCTCAAGCGGCAGCGTCTATTACGCCCACAAAGCGCCCTACATCTCGCTTGTGACCTTCGTCCCCGTCAAGGGCTTCACGGGCGAGGTGACCATCGGCTACAGAGGGTACGACAAAAACGGCAACGCCTACAGCGGCAAGCTGATTATCAACGTCGTGGACAGTCCGGGGGGCATCGTGTCCTACTCGCTGGTCAAAAACAGCTACATCAGGCTCTCCGGCAACGATTTCTCCAACGAATTCATCACCGTCACGGGCTCGGTTTTGTCCACCGTTACCTTTAAGCTGCCGCCCAAGGAAAGCGGCACGCTGTATTACCAGTACAACACCACGGAGCAGACCGGCGCCGCCGTTTCGGCATCCACAAAATATACCGACGGCAAGACCCCGGACCTCTCCGACATCACCTTTGTGCCGGCCAAGGACTTTGTCGGCACCGTCGCCGTCACCTACACGGCAACCGCCACAACGGGCGCAACCTATACCGGCAAGCTGAAATTTATCGTTACGGAAACCGCGCAGACCATCTCCCTGATGACGGAGGCCGGCAAGCCGGTAGGCCTGCCGGGCAGCAGCCTGCTGAGCGTCTTTTCCAACATGAGCGGCGGCAAGTCGCTGTCCTACGTAACGTTTGAGCTGCCGTCGCCGGCGTACGGCAAGCTGTACTACAATTACGTCTCGCCCTCCAATTATGATTCCGCGGTGTCCGCAGACAAAAAATACTACGTCAACGCCCAGCCCAACCTGTTTAACATTTCCTTTGTCCCGGCGGACAGATACAACGGGACCTGCACCATCAACTACACCGGGTACGCAACCGATGGCTCGTCGTACCAGGGCAAGATCAAGATTACGGTGACAAACAGTTACTACGGCACCGTTTCCTATGTGACCAACGCCGCCACGCCCGTCAGCTTCAGCGCCTCGGACTTCGCCGCCGCCTTCACGGAAGGGACCCTGTACTACGTCGTCTTCTCCCTGCCCCACGCCTCCGCCGGCACGCTGTATTACGATTACTCGCCGACGGCAGGGTATTCCACGCGGGTCACTTCTTCAACCGCGTACTACGTCAACCGCTCGCCCTACATCTCCTCCATCAGCTTTGTCCCCGCCAGCGGCTATACGGGCGACCTGGTTTTCAGCTACACCGCTTACGCCGCCTCGGGCGAATATTCCCGCGGCACGGTGCACATCACCGTTAAAAGTAGCGATATTGACACCCTCACCTACACCACCGTCTCCGGCAAACCGGTACTGTTTGACGCCGAGGACTTCAACGAGGTCTTCCTTAGCAGGACGGGCTCCTCGCTCAATTACGTCCGGTTCACCCTGCCCGACGCCGCCGTGGGCCGGCTCTATCTGGGCTATGTGTCGCCGAAGGCCTACACCTCGGAGGTGAGCGCGTCCACGCGGTATTACAGAGGGTCATCC
>JAJUHI010000327.1 GCA_029267955.1 Sporobacter termitidis
ACCAGGCTCTCTGTGTCTACTATTTCCACTACGCCCCGGTCCATTTTCCCTCGTGTCAGCATTGTTCATCACCATTTACATTTTACCGCATATACGCGAAAAAGCCCAGCTTTTGCTGGACTTTTTCGACAAGCTGAAGGCCAGCCTATCCGGGCTGGCCTTGCTGTTGACACGGGTGAGCGGCGCGCCTTATAATGCGCATGAAACACACATCATTTACCAGAAGGGAGCTGCCGATGAACAGGGAATTATGGGAGAAGGCCGTCGCCTTTCACGGCCATGCGTGCCCGGGGCTGGCCATCGGGGTGCGCGCCGCCGTCGCCGCCATGGACCTGCTGGAGACAGGCCCCGCCGGGGACGAGGAGCTGGTGTGCGTGACGGAGAACGACGCCTGCGGCGTGGACGGCGTTCAGGCGCTGACGGGCTGCACCTTCGGGAAGGGGAACCTTTTGTACCGGGGGACGGGGAAGCAGGCCTTCAGCTTCTTCGACCGTAAAACCGGGCGGAGCGTGCGCCTGATGCTCAGGCCCTTTAAGGGCGAGATGAGCCGGGCCCAGCGGCAGGAGTATATCCTCACCGCGCCCCTGGAGGAGATTTTTGCAGTCGGCAAGCCCGCCTTTGAACTGCCGGAGAGCGCCCGGCATTTTGCCACCATTTACTGCGAGGTCTGCGGCGAGGGCGCGCCGGAGCACAAAATACGCCTGCAGGACGGCAAAAAGGTCTGCCTGGACTGCTTTAAGCCCTATGACCGGGGATTTTAAAGAGGGCATCCGGCGTCCGGGGCAGCCGGTCAAAGAAAAAAGAGCGGACAACAACAAAGAGCTTTCAACGCATAACAACGTATGGCGTTGAAAGCTCTTGACATTTTAAACGGTATATTTCGAGGCGGCGGGTAAGCGGTCAGTTGGGCTTGAAGGGGCTGGGCTGGAGCTTGAGGGTGGCATTATAAGCTCTTTCCTGAGTCTCCTTGCCGGTGACCGGGTGTTTAAAGTGCATGGGGTAGATGTAGCCGGAGCCGTACTGGGTGTTGTACGGGGCCCAGATGTCGGGGCTTAGAGCCAGAGACTGCTCGAAGCCGCCTTCCTTCTTCTCCTGTTCCGGGGCCGGGGCCGGCGGGGCGGCGAGCTTCTGGGGATGCCCGTAGGCGTAGTGCATCTGGAAGGCCAGCTTCAGGATTTTCCAGACGCCGTCTTCCTTTATGTACTCCATTTCGTAGATGACGGCCATGTACATGGGGTCGATGGCGTTGTTGACCATGCCCGCGGCCACCGTGCCGTAGCCGTACCAGCGGCCGTTGGCCCTTTTGCGGTCGTCGCTTAAGGTGATGACCGGGGAGACCTGCATGACCATGTGTAAGAATTCCGGCGGCGCGACCTTCATCTTGCCGAAATAGCGCCGGACGCCCTCGATGCCGAGGTAGGTGCCTTCCACAAAGGTGGCGGAAGTCTCCGGATGGTCGGCAAAGAGGTCGATGATCTCGTCGGACATCCAGTGCTCCAGATAATAGCCGTAGGCGCACTGCAGGCGCTTGATGGCCTCGATGTCCTCCAGGTCCTGTATCCGCTGCTGCAGGGCGCTGACCGTTTCTTCCAGGCTTTTCAGGCGGGCTTCCAATGCTTGATCCATGATTACTGCCTCCTTCATTTAATCGGTGTTATTTCCTAAATTATACCTGCCGGCGTATAACGCCGTCAAATCAAATCGCCATGCAAAGTTGTATAAAAAAGCCCCGCGCCGTTTGTATGAAGCGGTAAATCATCAATACGGTTGACAAAACCGG
>JAJUHI010000328.1 GCA_029267955.1 Sporobacter termitidis
ATGCTAAATTGCAGATCATGTGGACAATGTCAGAGATGACAGAATATAAACGGCGCACCCGCTTGATACCATCATGAACATGTAATAAAAAATGAAAGGAAAATAAAAGATGGCATCGAATTACACGCACCTTTTTTCCCCGATCAAAATCCGCGGTGTGGACTTAAAAAACCGCATCATCCTGGCGCCTCCGTCCCCGAACCTGGCAAGCCCGGACGGACTTGTGACCCCCCAGTTTGTTGACTGGTTCCGCATGTTTGCCCGGGGCGGCGCAGCCATCCTCTACGTGGGCAACTCCTCCATCGACATTACCGAGTGCAAGGACGAGGAGTGTCAGCTAGACCTGAGCAATGACCACTGCGTCCTGCCCCTGTCCTGGTACGCGGAGATGGCCCAGGAGTACGACTGCCACGCCTCGCTGGAGGTCAACCATAACGGTAAGGACACGACCTTTGAGGCCGTGGGTCATCTGCCGTTCTCCTCCAGCCCGATTCCCGGTGACAGCGAAAAGATGCGCGCCGCCATGGAAGGCCGCGAGCCCTACATACCCATCGAAATGGATCAGAAGAAGATTGACGAAACCGTCATGAAATACGCCATGGCCTGCAAGCGCATGCAGAGAGCCGGCATGGACATCGCGCTGCTGCACGGCGGCCACGGCAACCTGATCTCCCAGTTTACATCGCCCCACTACAACAAGCGTACGGACAAGTACGGCGGCTCCCTGGAAAACCGCGCCCGCTTCGCCATCGAAGTTGTCGAGAAGGTCCGCGAGCTGTGCGGCGAGAACTTTGTCATCGACTACCGCATTTCCGCCGACGAGATCATCGAGGACGGCATGCGCTTTGAAGAGACGCTGAAGCTGATGAAGATCCTCAAAGATCACGGCGTGGATATGTTCAACGTCTCCGCCGGCCTGCACTCCGAGGGCCTCATGAAGTACATGCGTTACTGGCTCCAGGGCCACACCATGAAGCGCGGCTACAACGTGCACTGGACGGAGAAAATCAAGGATTACTTCCAGGGCGATATCCTCCTGACGGCTGTCGGCTCCATCACCACTGTGGAGCTGGCCGAGGAAGCCCTCGCCAAGGGCTGGTGCGACTTTATCGCCATGTGCCGCCCGCTGATGGCCGACCCCGATATGCCCAAAAAGGCTGCCGCCAACAGAAGAGAGGACATCCGTCCCTGCCTGCGCTGCAACGCCTGCGCCATGCGCCTTGGCATGCCCCGGGTCATCAACTGCGCCGTCAACCCCATTTCCGGCATGACCAGCTATCTGCGCGACGGCCAGGTCCCCGTTGCCAGAGAGAAGAAAAAGGTCGCCGTCATCGGCGCGGGTCCTGCCGGCCTCACGGCCATGCACACCCTCATCGAGCGCGGCCACGACGTCACCGTCTATGAGAAGTCCGACCGCATCGGCGGCTGCCTCAACGCCGCTGCCGCGCCCCCGCTGAAGTTCGACATGCGCGACTACCTCAAGTGGACGAACGTCCAGGCCCAGAAGGCCGTCAAGGCCGGTAAGGCGAAGATCCTGCTGAACACCGAAGCGGACGCGAAGATGATCGAGCTGGAGGGCTACGACGCGGTCATTATCGCCATCGGCGCCGATCCCATCGTCCCGAAGAGCATTCCCGGCATCGACCGGCCCAATGTCATGTGGGCTGCCGACGCGCAGACCAAGTACCGCGATAAGGTCGGCCAGAAAGTCGTTGTTGTCGGCGCCGGCGACGTGGGCATGGAAGCCGCGCACGATTTCCATGAAGCGGGCAGG
>JAJUHI010000329.1 GCA_029267955.1 Sporobacter termitidis
CGATCACTATCACGGGGATGCCGATATAAAGCCAGGTAATAAAAGGGGGGCGGCGTTTCGCGGGCGCATGCCGTCTCATGTGGCAGTTCTCCCTTTCCGAGTTGATGCCCGGTTATCCCATCGGAAATAACACGAGACGGGACGCCGGGAGTTGTCCCGGGTCCCGTCTCTATTATTATGTGTGGTGTCGCCTGTTATGACGTATGTAGAGAAGAACTTGTTCCTGTTAATTTTTGAGATCCTTCATAAAGGGGCGGCTGGTGAAAAACAGCCACGCGCCGCCGCAGAACAGGCTCATGAGGATATTGAGAAGGCCGATGACGACCACCAGGTTGCCCAGGTTCAAGGAGGCGATGATCATGCCGATGCTGCCGGTGATGGAACTGACGGCACTAATGAGGCCCGACGCGGAGCCCGTATCGCCCGACTGCTGGCTGAGCATCAAAAACCTGCTGGGCGGGGCGATGAAGCCGCCCATGATCGTCGTGGGCAGAAGGGTCAGCGCGAAGGCCCAGGGGCTTAATTGCCCCACGGTGCAGATGAGAACGCCGGCCACCGCCGTGACCACAAAGCTGGCCGTGACCAGGGTAAAGCGGGAGAAATAGGCCGACGCCTTCACGTATAAAACCGGGCCGACCACGATCATCAGGGCGTTAAAGGAGAAAAAGTAGCTGTAATGCTGGCTGGAAAGACCGAAAAAGTCCTGATAAATATAGGACGAAGCCGACACATAGGCCAGAAAGACGATGCCGGAGGTGGCAAAGATCACAAGCAGGGCGGAAAACCGCTTGTTGCGCAGCACCACAAACAGCCGACCCAGGGTGTTGAAGACGCCGCCCGTATACCGCTCCTTGATCGTCTCGGTGAAAAACAGCGTCATCACCACCACAACGGCGCCCAGCAGCGTCTGGGCGACGAAAGCGCCCCGCCAGTCGGTAAAGCGCAGCAGGAACGCGCCCAGCATCGGCGCCGCCACCGGGACGACCACGGAGATGGACTGGATGGCGGCGATGGTTCTCTCCAGCTTAGCCCCTTCATAGGTGTCCTTGGTGACGGCCGTTGACACCGCCGTGGCGGCGCCCGCGCCGACGGCCTGCAGGACGCGGGCGGCAATCAGCATGTAAATGTTGACTGACACCGCGCACAGCAGGCTGGCCAAGGTGTAGGCGGTCAGGCCGATGAGCAGAATGGGGCGCCGGCCGTGCTTGTCGGACATGGGCCCCCAGAAGAGCGTTGCGACGCTGTACACGATGAAAAACAGGATGATCGTCAGGTTGGTCAGCACCTCCGGGACGCCGAAATACCGCGTCATCGTCGGCAGCGCCGGCAGATACAAATCCATGGACAGCGGAACAAACGCGCTGAGCATAACAAGGAACAAAACGAGTCCGCGGCTGCCGAGTATTTTCTGGCCGGCAGCGGACTCCTTAGAGAGCTCGTTCATGCAAATACCCCAAACTCAATATGATATTTTTAAGTAGATTATACAATAGACGCGGGGTGACCGCAAGGGCTTACGCAGGCATTTCCTGTCGGAGCAGCCGCGCTTTTTCCGCCGCGTCCTTCATCCGGAAGTACAGGGTATTCCGCACGGAAATCTCGCCCGGCACGTCCTCGGCGCACCGGTCAGCCTTGGCGCGAATTTCCGCTAAAAGCGCGTCGACCGTGTTGCTGTCCGGCTCGATGGAGACGGTTTGGTGTTCTGTAAACTGCTTGCCGAAGTCCCGGGCGTCGGCGATTTCATAATCCCGGGTGGCGCCGTA
>JAJUHI010000330.1 GCA_029267955.1 Sporobacter termitidis
CCGGTGGCTTCCGCCAGGCCCGCCATGGAGTGCTCCAGCATCTCTGTACGGATGGGGCCGGGGCAGACGACGTTGACGCGGATATTCTGCGCGCCGTAATCCAAGGCCGTGGCGTTGGACAGGCCGATCAGGCCGGATTTTGACGCGGAATACGCCGGCATCGCCGGGATGTTGCGCACAGCGGCCAGGGACGCGATATTGACGATGGAGCCGCCGCCGTTTTTGATCATTTCAGGGATCGCGGCCTTCATGGTGAGCATGGGGCCGGTCAGGTTGATATCGATGACCTTTTTCCACTGCTCGACGGGAATTTCCACAACCGTGGCGGCCGGGTCGATACCGGCGTTGTTGACGAGGATGTCGATCTTGCCGCCGAATTTGATCGTGGCCTCAACCATCGCCTTCGCCTGCTCAAAGTCGGACACGTCGCCCTGGAAGGGTAAAATCATCCCCGCGGGCGCCTGGGCCGCAACTGCTTCCAAAGGCTCCTTGCGACGCCCGGTGATAACCACCTTGGCGCCTTCTTCAACAAAGCGCTTGGCAAAAACAGCGCCGAGACCTGTACCGCCGCCCGTAATCAGAGCGACTTTTCCTTGTAAACGACCAGCCATATTTAAAGCCTCCTTAGTAAATTGTACACAGACAGCTGCTTGAGTTTTGGCAGTCCTTAGAAATCATATCATTACCGTTTGTCGTTTGCAAGCGATAGATCGCATTATTTACTTCATCTGCGCCGCTTCCCGCGCCAGAATCGCCTGCAGCTTTTCAGCCAGCGCGCCGTTTGTGGGGTCGTCGGCGACAATGTCGATCTGTCCGGGGCCGGAAACGCCCAGCCCCAACTCCACAGCGCGCACAATCTGTTCCTGTCTGAATATCGGCGTATCCATTATGGCGCTGTTGCTGCCCAGGAGCTTTAACACGGCCAGGCCGACAGCGTCCAGGGCAATCCGGTCCCGCCCGATGAGCATCACGTTCCCCCGAGCGTGCTTTCCGTCCATGGGGCCGCCGTCGGTGAAGACGTCGACGCCGTCCATGAGGACGAAGTCCGGCGTGTAGCCCAGGTTGATTTCGGCGATCATTTTCCGCATGTCCTTTGAGCCGTGGAGCTTGTGAAAATCCTTCGGCGTCAGGCCGACGGCCAGCTTCAACGACATGGAGAACACGCCGCCGAAGCCGTGGGTCTTCAGGCAGCAGGTGGCCGCCACCGCGTCGGCCTCCGCCACCACCCGCGGTATTTGAAACCCGCCCGGCCAATGCAAACCGGGCCTGTTGACCGTTACCCAGTCCTCGGACCGCAGCGCTTCAAAATTGACAAGCCCGACGCCCAGCTTCTTGCAGAGCGCGTCAACGCCTTTTTGCCGCAGCACCTGCGCCGTATCTGCGGGGCCGCTCCGGTCACCCACGGTAACGGAAAGGGGGCGGCCCGCCTGCACCCCAAGAATCAGCTCCTCCAGTGTGTCGTTGTGGGTGGAGCCGGGGGTGGCATCGGCGGTATTGAAATTGGGCTTGATGAACACCCGTTTGCCGGTATAATCGGGCGCCCCGATGTGCTTTAAACAGCGCCTGACGCCCTCGCGGCGGTCCTCCGTTCTGACAAGATATACCCGGGCTTTGCCTTCCATGGCCGCGTCTCCTTTCGGCGGGGTTTATTTACCATCATTATACGGTACGGGGAATTCATTATCAAGGCAATCCGGCGCCCATGCCGGCGCCATGCGAAAAGGCTGCCCAAAACGCCGCGCGCGCCGTTCTGGGC
>JAJUHI010000331.1 GCA_029267955.1 Sporobacter termitidis
ACGCATTTCCGAGGCACACGCCTCGGCCCATGTAAACAGCCAATATTGATCGTGCTCCCAGACATGCTATGCTGAATCTATGATTGCCGTTGCCATTCTCGCCTCCGCCGCGCTGGCATGGGCCACGGGCGCCAGCCTGATTGCCGGTATTCTCATCGGCCTTGTGCTCTTGCCATTGGCAGCCATGCTTCTGGGTTGGATCATCGGTCTTGTTCGGCCTTGATCTGCCGCGTAGTGTGGGGACGACCGGGCCAAAGAGCGCGGCGCGCCTGGGCGGCAAGCCGGGGTACACCGAGCCGCCCGCTGGCTGGGACGCCATCGACCCCAAGACCGGCGAGCAGGTCGGGATCGACAAGGGCTGGGGGTACATGCCGGGGGCGACGGCAAAGGAGACGGCCAGGGCCATAGAGCGCAAGGCGGCATCGCTGCCGGTAAGCGTGGCGGCGGCCCTGATGGAGGACATCGACATGGTCTGGGGCGGGCCGCTGCGCAGCGCCCTGGACGACGTGGTCGCCAGGGCGTTGAAAGACGCCACCGCCGGCATTGAATATGGGGCGCTGGTTGGCGACGACGGGATTGTCTGGACCAAGCGCGGCGACGTAACATATTGGGTTTACGCCGCAAGAGAGCGCAGAGCTGCGGGGGCGGGTGCTAGTCCACAACCATCCGGGCGGGTCGTCGCTGAGCTGCCCAGACCGAGAGCTGGCCGCAAAAAATGGTTTGCGCAGAATATATGCAGTCGCGAACGACAAAAGCATGGTGTACGCGGCGACAGTCGACGCCAGCAGCCTTCCGGCCCTGCCAGCGCTGCACAAAGCGTATGATGACCGGGTATTCTCCGTCGTTATCGAGCGCGTCGCGGCCGGCACGGTCCCGCGGCATGAGGTCGAGAAATACCATTTCCACATAGTGAACGCCTTGCTCCACCGCGCGCGTTATTGAGTACCGAGCGATTGGCCCCGTCCCAGAGTGGGCGATGGAGGTTGTCGATGAGTTGGACCCTAGTAGATCATGAGCTGACACCGTATTCTCCGATGGAGGAGATTGAGCGGTGGGAGCGCACCCTAGAGGCGGCAATATTGGAGCACCCGGACGACGAGGGGCTGCGCATCGCGCTCGACGACGTGCGCAGCATCAGGCAAATCAAGGAGCGCGTCCGTGAAGGTTGAGGTCGTTGATGACGCCGTCCTCGAGGCTATTGCCAGCATATCGCGCCGCCTGGAGGACATGCAACCGGCGCTCGACCTCATCGGCCAGGCGCTGGTGGAGGGCAGCCACGACCGCATCCTGGCCGGGCACAACTGGACCGGGGCGCGCTTCGCCCCCAACAGCCCGGCGACGCTCGCCCGAAAAAAGGGCGATAAGCCCCTCATCGACAGCAAGAGCTTCGTCTCGTCGCGGCTGCATTACGATGCCGCCCGCGATTCGGTGACCGTCGGCAGCTCTCGGCCAAGCAGGCCGGGGTAATGCCCCCAATTACTTGGGCACGATTTTCACCAAATCACGCCGCCTTGCGATCACCGCGTGGGCGTCGCGCACCTGGGCCGGTGAGACGTGGCCGTGCCGTTGGAGCAGCCGGTGACGGTTGCAGCGCTTCTTGAATTCCAGCACCTCCTGGCGAGGTTCTTCGACGGTGTCGAAGCTCCGCACCCATTCCCTCAGTTCATCAACCTCCAACGCGTCGATTTCCGAAGGCAAAAGACAAAAAGCAAGTGCCCGAAAATCCCCGCAGCAACATGTTGACGTAATCTG
>JAJUHI010000332.1 GCA_029267955.1 Sporobacter termitidis
CCATCAGTGCCTCCAGCTGAAAAAGCACATGGATAAGCTGGCCGAGGCCGATACGGTGCTGGTATTTTCCTGCGGCGTCGGCGTGCAGACCGTCGCGGCGTTCCTGGAGGACAAAAAAGTCGTGGCCTGCTGCGACACCCTCCCGCTGCCGGGCTTCCAGGGCGTGACACCCCTGGAGTTCGACTGCGGCCGGTGCGGCGAATGCTACCTCAATTACACCGGCGGCATCTGCCCGATTACCGCCTGTTCAAAGAGCCTTGTCAACGGCCAGTGCGGCGGTTCCAAAAACGGCAGATGCGAAGTTGACAAGGATATGGAGTGCGGCTGGGAGCGCATCTACAGAAAGCTTGAGAAGCTTAAAAAGCTGGATACGCTGAAATACCCGGTAAAGGTACGCAATTACTGGCATCCGGACTTTGAGGGGCCGAAAGCCGACTGAGTAAATTAATCTAAGACATTTTGATTAAGGAGCGATCATACATGAAGCTTACCGAATTGTTTCAACGTGGCGAGTTTGTCATTACGGCGGAAGTAGGCCCCCCAAAGGGATATCATATTGAGCATCTGCTGGAGGAAGCGGAGACATACTTAAAAGGCCGGGTCCACGCGGTCAACGTCACGGACAACCAGTCCTCCGTCATGCGCCTGGGCTCCCTGGCCACGTGTAAGGCCTTAAAGGACAAGGGCATTGAAGCGATTTACCAGATGACCTGCCGCGACAGGAACCGCATCGCCCTTCAGTCTGATATTCTGAGCGCGGCGATGTTCGGCATCGAGAACCTGCTCTGCCTCACCGGTGACCACACCACCCTGGGTGACAACCCGCAGGCCAAGCCCGTGTTTGACCTGGATTCCGTGTCCCTTCTGCACATGGTGAAAAAGATGGAAGCGGGCGAGGATATGGCGGGCAATCCCCTGGAGGGCGAGCCGCCCAAGTTCGCCAAGGGCGCCGTCGTCTCCCCCTGCAGCGATTCCGTTGACGTCCAGCTGGCGAAGATGGAAGCGAAGGTCAAGGCCGGCGCGGAGTATTTCCAGACCCAGGCCGTCTACGAGCCGGAGAAGTTCATCAAGTTCATGGAAAAGGCCAAGCAGTTCGGCGTGCCGGTCCAGCTGGGCATCGTCATCCCGAAGAACGCCGGCATGGCCAAGTACATGAACGCCAACGTGGCCGGCATCAGCGTCCCGGACGAAATGATCGCCGAGCTGCAGGCGGACAAGGAAAAGACCAAGGCCGGCATCACCGGCGTCGAGATTTCCGCGCGCATTATCAGAGAGTGCAAGGATTACTGCCAGGGCGTCCACATCATGGCGCTGGGCTGGGAGTCCAAGGTGCCGGATATCCTCAAGCTGGCCGGGCTGTAAGCATAACAGAACACATCCATCAAACAAAACAGGGTATTGCGGTCAAAGCCGCGATACCCTGTTGTTATTTACTTGTGACAGTATCTGGTTTATAATAAAAGTATAATAAAAGTGAAAATACAGATAGGACATCCAAAAGGAGGCGGCAAGGTCATGAATGGCAAAATGATGCGTGAACTGATTGATGGCTTAAGGCTTATTTACAGCGATACGCTTGTCAGTATTATACTCTACGGCTCTGCTGCCAGAGGCACGAATACGGACGAATCCGATGTGGATATTGCGGTCATCCTGAAGAACACGCAAAATCAGCCGTCGCGGGATAGGCTTATAGATTTTGTGGTTGATATGGATTTGAAATACGATAAGGTGTTTTCTGTTATC
>JAJUHI010000333.1 GCA_029267955.1 Sporobacter termitidis
CATCCGGCGCTGGAAGGAATATTTCCCGCAGCACCAGTACGACACCAACTACGGCCTGAGCGAATCCATCGGCCCCGGCTGCGTGCATCTGGGGGTAGAAAACATCCACAAGGTCGGCGCCATCGGCATCCCCGGCTACGGTTATGAGGTGAAGATCGTCGACGAAAAGGGAGACCCCGTCAAGCAGGGCGAGGTGGGCGAGCTGTGCGTCCGGGGCCCGGGGGTCATGACCTGTTATTACAACGACCCGAAGGCCACGGCGGAGACCTTAAAGGACGGCTGGCTGTACACGGGCGACATGGCCCGGCAGGACGAGGACGGCTTTATCTTCCTTGTGGACCGGAAAAAAGACGTGATCATTACCGGCGGCGAGAATATCTATCCCGTCCAGATCGAAAATTTCCTGTCGGCCCACCCGGACGTGAAGGATGTGGCGGTCATCGGGCTGCCGGATAAGCGCCTGGGCGAAATTACAGCGGCCATTATCGAAGTCAAGCAGGGCCACACCTGCACCGAGGAGAGCATCAGAGAGTTCTGCATGGAGCTGCCCCGGTACAAGCGGCCCCATAAAATCATCTTCGCCAATGTGCCGCGCAACCCGACGGGTAAAATCGAAAAGCCCAAGCTTCGGGCCATGTACGGGGCGGACAGCATCGTCGCCGCGCAGAACATGGGTTAAGTCTATATAGAAAAGCTAAGTTAACGGGGGAGACTTTCATGGGAAACAACACAACAACAAAACTCGGCGCCAGATGGGTACAGCTCGTCACCGGCGTCATTGTCCTGCTGTTCGCCGGCATCATCTACGCCTGGTCCATCCTTAAAGCGCCGCTGGCCGCGGAGTTCGGCTGGAACGCCGCCCAGCTGGGCTTAAACTTTACGATCACCCTGTCCATTTTCTGCATCGGCGGCTTCGTCTCCGGTCTGATCACCAAAAAGACGTCGCCCATGGCGCGCCTTTTGATCGCGGCCGTTCTGATATTCGCTAGCTTCTTCATTTCCGCGCAGCTTGCCGGCAATATCCTTGTTTTATATCTGTCCTACGGGCTTTTGGGCGGCATGGCCATCGGCTTTGCGTACAATACGGTCATCGGCGTTGTCACGGCCTGGTTCCCCGACAAGCGCGGCATGGCCTCCGGCCTTTTGCTGATGGGCTTCGGCCTCAACTCCATTCTCATCGGCAAGATCGCCTATGCCACCATCAACACGCCCAGCATCGGCTGGCGCGCCACCTTTATCGGCATCGCGGTGATTACAGCCGTTATCTTCATCATTTCGGCCTTCATCATCAAAGAGCCGCCGAAGGGCATGGTCTTCCCGGCGCCGAAGCCCCAGAAGAAAAACGAAAAAACCGACTTTGAGCCCATGGACATTCCGGCTGTCCAGATGATCAAGAGGCTGTCCTTCTGGAAGCTTTTCGTCTTCTTTATTCTTCTGGCCTCCGTGGGCAGCGCCTCCATCAGCTTTGCAAAGGATATCATCCTCGACGCCGGCGGCGCCGACGCCTTCGCGGCCACCATGGTGGGCATCATCTCCATCGCCAACGGCTTCGGCCGCCTTGTCTCCGGCTGGCTGTTTGACACCATCGGCCGGCGGAAGACCCAGTTTGTCACAAGCGCCATCGCCATCGTCGCGCCGCTGACGGTCGTCCTGGCGCTGCAGTCCAATACGCTGGGCATCGCCGTTTTGGGCGTTATCCTGTGCGGGATTACATACGGCTTTGCCCCCACCGGCTCCACGGCC
>JAJUHI010000334.1 GCA_029267955.1 Sporobacter termitidis
CTGATCTTCGAACGCCTGTCCGGCTGTTTTGACGTCAAATACACCGTGTCACATAATAAAGGCACCCTCGTCAGCCGCCCCGTTTTCTGCAGCCCCGGCAACCTGGGGACGGACCATCTCTGCGTGCTGACGCCGAAGGAGTTGGCCGCGCTCAGCGTCGGCGGCGGCGCCTATGTGTGCGTGGGGGAGCCGCCCGCCAGACTGCCCGCTGCCAACCTGGAGCTGCTGGCCGTCACCGGCGGCGCCACCGTGGCGGCGGTATTCAATGCCCTGCAGGAGATTTTTGACCACTATGACGCCTGGGAGGACAAGCTGGGCGCCATCATCGAAAACGACAAGAGCTATTATGAGATCATCCAGTGCTCCGCCGCTTATCTCGGATGCCCCATTTCCCTGCTGGACGAGGATTTCAACATCGTGGCCATCTCCGCCGGCTCCGAGAAAGACGCCGCGGATTTCCGGGATCAGATCGACGACAACAAGCTCTCGGCGGCCATCATGAGCGAGCTGATCACCGACCCGGCGTTCAGCAAGGGCCTGCACAACAAGGATGTTTTTGAGTTTACCGTGGGCGGGAACCTGTTCTTGTCCCACAATTTCCGGCGGGACGGACGGTACCTGGGCCGCCTGACGCTGAAGCTTGAAAAACCGGGCTATATGGAGGCCTATACGCATCTGGTGCGCTTTCTCGCCCGGCGTATTGAGACGGTGCTGCGTAAATACGGGTCGTTCCTGCGTCAGAAGGAGGCGTTTTCCAGCCTCCGCGCCATCATCAGCGACTGCCTCGAGGGCAGGCCGCCGGAGCGGAGCCTGATGGAGGCAACGCTGAAGGAAAACGGCTGGCTGTACACGGACAGCTATCAGCTGATCCGGCTCCAGCCGGAATTCCGGCACGAATGGCAGCTGCACACCAACTATCTCATCCCCATGATCGAGCGCATGTGGCCGGGCGCCTGCGCCGTGGAGCACGAGGACTACATCGCCGTGCTTCTCAACCAGACCTTCTACGCCGCCAACAGCCAAAAGAGCTTTATCCAGGAGCTGGCCTACTTCCTGCGGGACAACCTGCTGCTGGCCGGCGTCAGCCGCCCCTTTACCGGTCTTGAGCAGGCCGCGGCCTATTACCGGCAGACGGAGCTGGCCGTCTCCCTGGGCCGCGACAGCGACCCGATGTGCTGGTATTACTGCTTTGACGATTATGCGCTCTCCTGCTGGCTCACTTACGGGACGTACGGCTTTACGCCCGAGCAGATCTGCAGCGGCGTGCTGCTGCACCTGATCGCCTACGACAGGGAAAACAACACCGAGTACTACAAAACGCTCCGGACCTTCTTCAGCAGCAAATTCAGCTACACCCACGCGGCGGACGCCCTGTACATCCACCGCACCACGCTGATCAAGCGCATTGAGCGCATCGCCGAGCTGACCCGCGTGAATCTTGACGATCCGGACACGATCCTCTATATCGCCATGTCCTTCAAGTACATCGACAAAATCCACCCCCAGTACGCCGCGCGCCCCGCCGGGAGGGAGCGCCACCCGCGGCAGCCGTAGACAGCCTCATAGAATGCAAAAAAGAACCTGCGGAAAAATCCGCAGGTTCTTCAGCTTGTCGAAGAACCCGGCTATGCGTGAGCGTATGCCGGGTTTTCTGTGTTTTGTATCCTAATTATTAACGAAATGAAATGATAAAAGGAAGTCCTCCACTTCCAATTAGCCAGTTTTTTCAAATTCATGGATGC
>JAJUHI010000335.1 GCA_029267955.1 Sporobacter termitidis
CGGGGTATCTGGCCCTGCCGGCGGGGCTGCTGTTTCTGCTTGTATCCCTATTGGTCTGGAGGGTCGGCGTTCGCCATTACAAAAGCACGGGAAGCTAAGTTATAAAAGGAGGTTTTTATGACAAGTCGCGTCTATGCCCCCGCAAGCGTGTATACCCGCTCAAAGCATTGCTGGAGAAAATCGTTTCACATAGAGAGGTTTGACCCGCTGACAGACTTTGACGACATCAAAGCGATGCTCGCCGGCGAGGACGACGTGTGGCGGCGCTTTACGCACGCCGTCGGAAACGGTCTGGAGTGCGCCCGCGTGGCCCGGTACGATGATAAAATCGCCGGTTACCTGACGGTGACCAGACAGAGCGCCCGGCATGTGGAGGTGGCGGTCTACGTGGACGCGCCGTACAGGCGGCGGGGTGTCGGCTCCCAGCTGCTGCTGTCCGCCGACCGGTATATGTTGAACAGCGCCTATGAGCACGCCCGCTGCGTCTTCGCGGCGGACGAGGGCGCGGCGGAATTTTTAAGCAGAAACGGGTACCGGCTCTATTGCCCCGTGTACGATATGGAGCGCGGCGCGTATCCCATCGACGGCGGCCGGCTGGGCGATGCGGCGCTCAATAAAAGAGATATCCGCATCCGGCCCTATCAGGACGCGGACTATATGGCCTGGCACACTATCAGCGACGTGGCGTTTTATCTTCTGCGCGAGAAGCTGGACCTCGTGCCGGCGTATTACCAGCCGCCGTCAGAATACGAACGAAGGCGGCTGAATAATCGCAGGGACACCTATATCATGGAAGCGGACGGCGTCCCCGCGGCCGTCGGCGCCATCCGTGACCACAGCGTTCAGCTGCTGGCCGTCAGGCCGGACCTGCAGCGGCGGGGCTACGGACGGATGATGGCCGCGTACCTGAACAACAAGATCGTCTCGGGCCGCCGCGCCCATCGGGTGACCCTCAGCGTACCAAAGGGCAGCCCGGCAAAAAGCCTGTTTGAGAGCCTGGGCTTTTACCCGGTGCGGTACGCTTATATGTATATCAAATATTATAAGCCGGAGAGCAGGCCGAAAGCGCCAAAAGGGTACAAGAGCGCGGAGGAAATAATCAGAGCCTTAAAAAAGCACGGCACGCTTTTTGAGGAGCTGGAGCCGTAACACGAGAGGGAGGAAGGTAAACGGCGGGAACCCGCAGCCTGTAAAACGGCTGCGGGTTCCCGCCTGTGTAGGAGGAGAATGTTATTAATGTAATTGGCGTCTACCAATGACATCCGGGAGGCGCGTCCTTGCCGCCGGGCCTGCCGCTGCAGGATTCGCCGGCATCAAAGAACTTTCGCCGGCAGGGAGGGTGATGGTGACCCGGCCCGGGCGGGGGACCGCCAAAACCGTGGTGCGGGTGGCCGGGCCGGCCGAAGCCCCAGCCGAAACCGAAGCCGGGCTCCTGTGGCGGGTCGTCCAGCTCCTGCTCAAGGGCCAATATGATGCGGTCCAGATAGTCGCCCAAATTGGCCTGTTCTTCCGGGCTCAGGCAGTCAAAGATGCTGTCGTTATCCGGTTCGGCTTTGGCGTCCGCCGCCTTTCGCCCTTCCTCGGTGAGCTGGATGTTGAGGACGCGGCGGTCGGCCTCGGAGGGCGTCCGGGTGATATAGCCGGCCCGTTCGAGCTTGGTGAGCAGCTCGCCCAGAGACTGAGGGCGCATGTCCAGCAGATACCCAAGGTCCTTCTGGCTGATTTCGGGCTGGAGCTTTA
>JAJUHI010000336.1 GCA_029267955.1 Sporobacter termitidis
CGGGCGCGGTCGAGGACCTTGTCAAAGGATATCTCCAAAAATACCGTGCCGTCCAGATAATCCAGCACCGGCGGCCGGAAGAGCAAAACGCCCTCGATTAATATAACGGTATCTTCATCGGCCTCATAATGGCGGCTGTTTTCATAGCAGTCCGTCTCCACGTTCAGGCACAGCACGTCCTTGCTGATTTGCCCCTGAGCCCGGAGCGGCTGCAAGAGCTCGTCAATCAGCTGCCGGTAGTTGAATGCGTTGCGGTAATAAGAGTCGACCTGGTCATGCCCCTGACGGCGCAGGGCCAGCGGGTTATGGAAATCGTCCATATGGACCACCAGGCACTTCTGCCCCACGCTGCGCAGATACCGGGCAAGCCCTTCGGAAAATTCCGTCTTGCCGGCGGTGTCCACGCCGTTAATGCCGATAACGCGCCTGCCGGTATCAACGAGCTTTCGTTTGATCTCTGTAAAAACATTGAGCCGCCGGATGCAGGAGAGCATATCCGCCGGGGTTTGCGCCGCCGCGCTGCCCTCTGACGGTTCCAGGCCGCCGTAGCCGTAAAGGGCGGCTACGGACGGGATCGAATTGTCCGCCGCCGCCGTCAGGTCCTCCAGCGTATCGCCGAGCATCACGGCAGGCGCGCCGGGGTCAAGGCTTAAAATCTCCCGCAGCTTTTCCGACTTGCTCCCAGCGGCTTTGGCGCTGTATATACCGGTAAAATAGCTTTCGAGACCCGTCGCCGACAGCACAAGACGGATATAATCCTCGCCCCCGTTGGAGCAGATGCCGAGGCGATGGCCTTCCCCATTAAGCGTCCGCAGCAGCTCGTCAACGCCGGCAAAGACGCGGCCGCCGCTTAAAATGGCCGCCCACTCCAGTTCACTTAAACGCGCCGCAACGGCGTCGGTCACATATTCCCCGGGCAAAACCGCCGCCATAAACTGCGGCATGGTTTTGCCGATATGCTTCACAACGGCGCGCGCCTCGGGCCGGGGCAGCCCCAGTTCCTCAAACAGGGCCCATACGGCGGCCGTCACCGTATCGGCTGTCTGAAACAGCGTGCCGTCAAGATCAAAAATAAGATGCATCAATGCCTTCTCCCCGCGGTGGCGAAAAGGCTGCTCAAAAAGGCGTCCAGCACCGCCTGCGCGTCCGCCCAGTTATCATAGGGGTCGTCGATCATCAGCTTTTTCAGCGGCAGGCTCTCCAAAATCGTCAGCTCGCGCCGCTGCTGCTCCTGCAGGCAGGCAAGGCAGCCGTCATATCCCGTAAAGCCGCTGCGTTTGCCATACCCCTGGGAGGTGAAGGCTTCCACCATCATGTCAAGCCAGCCGGTCCCCCGGGCTTTTTTTGTCTCTTCAACCAGTTTTTTTATATCGGTGCTGCGCAAATAGATCACAACGGGGTTTAAGCGCGCGATGATGTTATAAATGTTCCTGACATAGGCCCCGATCTCCCGGACACTGTAATCAAAGCGCATCATCTCGCTCACCGGGTTCTGCAGCAGACAGCCGTCAAAAATGTGGACCGTGTCCGACCACTGCCACTGGCCGGCAAATTCCTGCCAATGCTCCAGCATAACCGCGCTCTCGGTTTCCCAGTCCAGGCGTCCGTAAATTTTGTACGGCAGGATTTTTTCAAACAGGCTGACGCTGATTTTCGTCAGCGGGATGATGTAACCGTCGCTCTTTTTCTGTCCCTCGCTGAGCACCTGGCGCTGTTCGGCCGGCGCCAGGGCCCGTATC
>JAJUHI010000337.1 GCA_029267955.1 Sporobacter termitidis
ATCTTTTCCATTTCTGCCGGATTGGACAGAATTTTATTCAATTTTTCTTCAAGCTCGCTCATGGTGCGCCTCCATCCCGCCGCGATAGCGGCTTAAAATGCCGCGGGTTAACTCATCAGCTTAATGACCTGTTCGGCGATCTTCGAGCCGTCCTCGGTTTTTAAAATGTCCGTGAGCGCCTTTTTGAGAACCGCCGTGTCGCCTTTTTCAAGGGCGGCCATCAGCGCGGCCTCGTCCTTGCCGATCATTTTTTTAACGTTCTGCCCCTCCGGCGAGTTGACGAGCTTTTCCAGCTCGCTTTTTTTGCTCGTCAGCTTCGCCCCGGCGGGAGAATTGAGAAAGTCGTTTGCCATCTTGCCGAAATCTTTTGACATAACACGCATCCTTTCCATCGCTTCATTGCGTCTCTAAGTCAGTATATTCCAGACTTGCAGCATGGTTACTTCAAAGAGAACGGAGCCGGTATGAAAATCCTTGTCCTGTCTGATTCACACGGCGACAAGCGGGCAATCTGCGACGCCGTCCGCGCCCACAGCCCCCACCTTATTTTACACTTGGGGGATTATGTCCGTGACTGCCGCGCGCTGGAAAATGAATTTCCAAACCTTGACCTGCGGGCCGTCCGGGGCAACGGCGACCTGGGCGCTTTCGAGCCGGAGATTGACGAGTTTGTGGTCGGCGGTAAGCGGATCTTCATGACCCACGGCCATCTGTACCACGTCAAAACAGGCCTGGAGGCCCTCGTCAACAACGGCATGCTGCGGCGTGCCGACATTGTCCTGTTCGGCCACACCCACCGGCCCTACAGCGCCGAGTTTGACGGGATGTTGGTGGTCAACCCCGGCGCCGCCGGCCTGGGCAGGCAGACCTGCGCCCTGCTGGAGATCGAAAACGGCTTGGTCAAATGCGAAATCAAGGAGATTAATGGCTTAGAATAGCAGTCTCCTATCGCATTTTCCGTTATAACAAAGAGTAAGGGACAGCTCCGAATTATCGGAACTGTCCCTTGTCTTCCGCATGCAGAGGACCCCGTCTACGCAATGTCCATCCTAAATCGTCGTAGGGGACGCCGTCCTCGGCGTCCCATTTAATGCCGCATTTATGTCAGCCACACCGTTCCCGCCACCCCTGTCATTCCCGCGCAGGCTGGAATCCACGCCTCAAGCCTCCCCCTTGGGGGAGGTGCCGCCGCAGGCGGCGGAAGGGGTATTTTATCCATCAGAGCAGATTCACAATATCTTCCGGACCCGGCCCGTCACCCGGCGCAGCGTCCGGCGTCTCGTCCGCTGTTTTTTCAGAAGCCTCCTTCGCCGGGTCCAAAGCCTCGCCAACCGTTTCCGGCTGCTCGGAGCCCGCGTCCGAAGTTGATTCCGGCAATGGAGCCTGCTCCGCAGCCAGCTCAACCGCCGGCGTTGGGCACGGGGCCGGGGAGAACTCCGCCGCCAGCGCCTGTGTCAGCTTCTCGTCCAGCGCCTGGGCCTGGGCTTGTCTCTCCGCCGCCGCCATTTCCACCAGCGCTTCCGCCGACGGCGCATCCGCTGGCGGCGTTTCCGCCGACGGCGAAGACGCCGTTGCGCCGGTCAGCCCCTCCGCCAGCTCCGGCGGCAGGTGGTTCACCGGAGACTTCGGGCGTTCCGGCTCCCGCTTGAGGGGGTCGTATCGAAATCTCCGGCAGTATCCGCCCTCGGATGTGATGCCGCGCTTGATGCAGGCGATTTCGCCGCCCCC
>JAJUHI010000338.1 GCA_029267955.1 Sporobacter termitidis
ACACCACCGGGACGGGGAGGCCGCCTTCCAGGGATTTAATAACGGCATCGGTAAAATGGGTGGGGGTAATCAGGCTGATATTGTGCGCCCCCTGGCCGATCAGCTCAAAATATATCGCGCGCAGGCGCGCCGGCGTTACGGTTTTTCCGTATCGGCCGGCGCTGATTTTATGGTTCTGGCAGTAGACGCAGCCCAACGGGCACCCGGCGAAGAAGACGGCGCCGGTGCCGTTTTCGCCGCTGATGCACGGCTCCTCCCAGAAATGGCGCATGGCCTTACCGATAACAGGCAGCGTGCCGACGCCGCAGACGCCCGCGCCGGACGATTCCTCCCGCCGGGCTGCGCAGCGGCGGGGGCAGATTGTGCAGGCAGTTTCCAAACAGATCACCGGCAGATATTGTATCATACCCGGAGCGGAACAAAAAGCGGCGTTTTCCGTCTATTAAACCGGGCGACAGGCATTGTAAACACTGACGGCACCGCATTTTTGTGCACAAACCCATAATAAAAAATACAAAAATATAATCAGGAGTGGATATGATATCCGCCCCTGATTATTGCTGTAAGGGTGTTTGTGGGAAAATTAGCCGCTGCCATTCCCGCATCCTTCTGTCAGCCGGTATTATTCAGTGAAGGGCGGGGGCTGCGCCCCCTACTGTACTGAAAGGAAACGGCGGGACGGGAATCCATGTCTTACTAACGGCCCGCTGAGGTCAGCGGGCCCTACAAAGGCTGCGCCGAGCTGGTTCATTATCGTAGGGGCGACCCTGCGTGGTCGCCCGCCAGAAGAAAACACGGGAGGCCACACAGGGCCTTCTCAACGAGGCTATTTGTCATGCGCACGCGGCAAGGGCAGAGCCCTTGCTCTACACACTCTGTCGTGTCAATCCCGCAACTTTTCTGTCATTCCCGCGCAGGCGGGAATCCGAGTCCACGTCCCCGAACCTCCCCTTTGGGGGAGGTGCCGACGCAGGCGGCGAAGGGGGTTCCGCCGCCGATAATCGCCCCTGCAAGAGAACGCGCCGGACGGCGGCGGCCTACATCTTGCCTGTTTTCAGCGCGCGCATTCTCAGGCCGTGGTCCAGAATGCGCTTTCGAAGGCGCAGGCTCTGGGGGGTGACCTCCAAAAGCTCGTCGTCGGCCAAAAACTCCAGGCACTGCTCCAGGCTCATAATCTTCGGCGGTATCAGGCGCAGCGCGTCGTCGCTGCCGGCGGCGCGCATGTTGGTCAGCTGCTTTTTCTTGCAGACGTTGACGACCATGTCCTCCGATTTCGGGGAGACGCCCACGATCATCCCGCCGTAGACGGGCGTGCCCGGCCCGATGAACAGCTGCCCCCGCTCCTGGGCCCCGTACAGGCCGTAGGTGACGGCTTCGCCGGTTTCAAAGGCGACCAGGGAGCCGCCCTGGCGGCGGGTCAGCTCGCCCCGGTAGGGTTCGTATTTTTCAAAGACGGTGGCCATGATGCCCTCGCCGCGGGTGTCGGTGAGAAATTCGTTCCGGTAGCCGAACAGACCCCGGGAGGGGACGAGAAACTGCAGCTTCATCCGGTTGCCCACGGGTGTCATTTCCAATAGGTCCCCCCGGCGGGCGCCCAGCTTTTCGATGACGGCGCCCACATAGGCCTCCGGAACGTCGATGACCACGCGCTCCACCGGCTCGTGCCGGACGCCGTCGATGTCCCGGTAGAGCACCCGGGGCGGCGAGACCTGAAATTCGTAC
>JAJUHI010000339.1 GCA_029267955.1 Sporobacter termitidis
CAGCCGCTGCATCGAAAACGAAATTCTGATGTATTTCAGAAGCCTCAAGAAGACAGCGGGCGACTTGTCCCTCTCCGACTCCATCGATACCGACAAGGATGGAAACAGCCTGTCGCTGATGGAAGTCATCAGCGTCGAGGATGACATGCTGGATAACCTCAGCTCCCGCGAGACCTGCGCGCAGCTGTTTAAGTACATCAATGAGGCGTTAACCCGCCGGGAAGCTGAAATTATCACCATGCGCTACGGCCTGGATAACCAGCCGCCCAAGACCCAGCGGGAGATTGCCGCCATCTGCGGCATCAGCCGTTCCTATGTGTCCAGAATTGAGAAAAAGGCGCTGGAGAAGCTCCGAAAATGCTTTGAAGAGACAAATTTATAAGAATTAAACAAACTTACAAGTTACAATTTGTAAATATTATCTCTTGAGTCCGCCGGATTTTCTGGCAAATCATGTCGAAACAGCGGAAAAGTTTCGTTAAAATACATAAAAACACGGGCGCAGAGTGGTGGCGGTTTTTCCTTATTGCATGGAAGAACCGCTTTTTTCTGATTTTTTTTGTTGACAACACGGGTAAATCTGTGTATCATACCAAATGTTACAATCTGTAACCAATGGTAACCACAATGTTACCGAACTTTATGAACTTTGTAACACGGGGTGATACGGTGAAGTTATTGGAGCCGGAGACCGGTCATATATTCAGGATGCCGGTCGTCTGCGTCCGCTCGTTTTTCAACCGGACGCTGTCACGCCGGCAAAGAGCGCACCGAGCCTGGACCATGGCCGCGGTAACGCTCTTCTTGGTATTGACTCTCACGGTTGTATTCATTAATTCCCAGGCGGGCTTTGCCGTGTACTACAACGGCGAGCAGATCGGCAGCGCCAGAAGCATGAAGGACGTCAACGCCGTCGTTGCCGGCGCTGAGGAGCAGCTTCAGAAGATTTTCGGTCAGGACGTCTCCCTGGACGGGGCGATCTCCGTCACGGCGGGGCTCGGCGTCAAGGCCGACGATACCGAGAACATCAAAAACGCCATCCTGGGAGAGATTGACGGTCTGACCCAGATGCACGTGCTGGAGGTCAACGGCGTCGCCGTGGGCGCGGCCGAATCGGAAACGGCGCTGTTGGGGATACTCACAGATATTTTAAACGATTTCACCACCGAGCAGACGACCGCCATCCGCTTTGTGGATACGCTGCGGCTGACCCGCCGGTTCGTCGGCGACGATGTCACCCGGGACCTTGCGGAGATCAAGTCGCTATTGGACCCGAGAAACGCCTCCTCCCCCTTCGCGCTGACGGTGGAGACCACCGAGCAGAAGCAGTATACGGAGCTTGTGGCGTGTGACGTGGACTTTGTTGAAGACGACGCCGTTTACGTTGGCAGCACGGTGGTTGTCCAGCCGGGTGTTCCGGGGGAAAATCTGATCACCGAGAACACGGTGAGCCTCAACGGCAAGCCCCAGTTTACGCAGATTGTCAGCACGACGCCGATTAAGGCCCCCCAGGCGGAGCTGGTGGCCGTGGGTACGGCGCCGCGCCCGAAAACGGCGTCCTACGGCAGCTACATCTGGCCGGCGGAAGGCGTTGTCACCTCCGGCTTCGGGCCGCGCAGCGGCTTCGGCTCGTCGAACCATCAGGGCATCGACATTGCCGGCTTTTACGGTGACGATATCGTCGCCGCCGACGGCGG
>JAJUHI010000340.1 GCA_029267955.1 Sporobacter termitidis
GGGACTGCGGGAACTACCACGGGCTGTCCGAGGGCTGGTACCGCGTCGCCGTACGGACGCACGCGGAAAACGAGCGCCTCGTTGACGCCCTGACCGGGCTGTAATATAGGCTCCTTTTTAAAGCCTCGCCTGCGAGGCTTTGGGAGCATGTCAGCGCAGCTGACTGAGGATTGTCGTCCCCCGAAACCTCCGGTACCGAAGTCATATCCGTAGGGGACGCCGTCCACGGCGTCCCGCATATCGGCGGGACAATCGGGTCGCCGAAGACGGCGACCCCTACGCACCATACTGAAGCCGTAGGGCCTGCTGACCTCAGCAGGCCGTTAGCAGAATTTTACGGACTTTAGATATGTCATTCCCGCGAAGGCGGGAATCCAGACAAGAGAGTAATTGCCGCGCGTTAGCCGCGCCTTCGCTGCCGGCTTTACATATTTAAAATGATGGCGTAAAATAGCAAAAAAACATAAGAGGGATGATCCGAATTGACCTCTGCCATCAGCCGGCAGGACGCGCTGGCTCTTTTGAAAACCTACAACAAGGAACCCTTTCATCTCATGCACGCCTTGACCCTGGAAGGGGTCATGGGCTGGTTTGCCGACAAGCTCGGATACGGACAGGATAAGGAATACTGGGCAACCGTCGGCCTGCTGCACGACATTGATTTTGAGCTGTACCCGGAGGAGCACTGCAAAAAGGCGCCGGAGCTCTTGAAAGCCGCCGGCGTCGGCGACGATATGATCCGGTCAATCTGCAGCCACGGTTACGGCATCTGTGTTGATATCGAACCGACCCACCAGATGGAAAAGGTCCTCTTCGCCGTGGACGAGCTGACCGGTCTCATCGGGGCCGCCGTCAAAATGCGGCCGTCCCAGAGCGCTTCCGACCTGGAGCTGTCTAGCCTGAAAAAGAAATACAAGGACAAAAAGTTTGCCGCCGGCTGCTCCCGGGACATTATCCAGAAAGGCGCGGAGATGCTGGGCTGGGAGCTGGATCAGCTGCTGGAGCTGACCATCCAGGCCATGCGCGCCTGCGAGGATGATGTGAAACGGGAGCTGGAAAGGATTTAAGATTATTCATTAAGGGTATAAACAAAACGCAGAAGCCGCTCCGCTTCTGCGTTTTGTTTTTAAGATTGCTTTCCCATCGCTTTACCGGACCTGGCCGCTGCCGTAGATAATATACTTGACGCTGGTCAGCTGCTCTAAGCCCATGGGCCCGCGGGCGTGCATCTTTTGGGTGGAGATGCCGATCTCCGCGCCCAGGCCGAACACGCCGCCGTCCGTAAAGCGCGTGGAGGCGTTGACGTAGACCGCCGCCGCGTCCACCGCGTCCAGAAAGCGCTGGGACACCGCGTAATTATTCGTCACGATGGCCTCGGAGTGGCGGGAACCGTATTTATTGATGTGGGCGATGGCCTCCTCTGGGCCGTCCACAACCTTAATTGCCAGAATGTAGTCCAAAAACTCCGTGGCATAATCCTCTTCCGTCGCCGGGAGAACGTCGCCGCCCAAAATGGCGACGGTTTCCGGGCAACCCCGGAGCTGGGTGTCGTACTTGTCCAGGAGCTTTTTGGCCTTGGGCAGGAAGGCCGGCGCGATGCTCCGGTCCACCAGCAGCGTCTCGGCGGCGTTGCACACGGAGGGCCGGGAGCATTTGGCGTTATAGATGATCTCCGCGGCCATGTCCAGGTCGGCGGA
>JAJUHI010000341.1 GCA_029267955.1 Sporobacter termitidis
CCCCAGCTCTTTTTCCCCGGAGGAAACGAGCCGGACCAGGTCCCGCAGGAGCGTGGTTTTGCCGCACCCCGGCGGCGATATGATCAAAACCGACGGCAGCGCGCCGTCCGTCATCAGCCGGGGTACAAGCGCCCGCGCCACCCCCGTTAGTTCCCTGGAAATCCTGATGACAGCGGAGGAGAGATTTTTAAACCCCACAATCTCGCCGTTTTGCGTCAGCGCGGAGCCGCACAAGCCGACCCGGTAGCCGCCCCGGGCGGTGATAAAGCCCAGGCGGACGCTGTCGCGGGCGGCATAGGCGGACGCGCCGGTCACAATGTCCAGCAGGCCGTCCAGGTCGCGCCTCGTTATATTTTCGCCGCCCAAGGACACCTCGCCGCCGGGCAGCAGCAGCGACAGCGGCCGGCCCACCCGCAGCCGGAACTCCTCCGCCGCCGCCCGGTCCTCCCGCATCACGCTGCGGGCCGTTTCCCGCAGCTGCTGCGGCAACAGCAGCACGGCGCCGTCAAAGCGGGCCACGCGCTTTGCCAGGTCGTTCATCGCCTCACTTCCCTTCGACCACATTTTATGGCGGCCTGTCCCAAAATATGACGGCGGGTAAGTTGGCGTCCGGAGACAAAAAAACAGAGCCTGCCGGCCCTGCTTCATTTTCATTATGGTATATGCGGCTTAACCCGCTTGTTATCTGCTTTCGCGCCGCTGCAGGCTGAGCCTGTCGGCAATCATGGCGATGAATTCGCTGTTGGTGGGTTTGCCCTTGATATTGGATACGGTGTAGCCGAAGAACTTCTGGAGGGTTTCCAGGTCCCCCCTGTCCCAGGCGACTTCGATGGCGTGGCGGATGGCCCGCTCCACGCGGCTGGGTGTGGTGGCGTATTTTTTTGCCACGGTCGGATATAACACTTTTGTCACGGCGTTGATGATGTCCATGTCGTTGATGGTGAGAATGATGGCCTCGCGCAGGTACTGGTACCCCTTGATATGCGCCGGCACGCCGATTTCATGAATGATCTCCGTCACAAGGCTCTCAAGGCTGTGTTCCTGCCGGACGGGCTTCGTCACCGTCACCAGGCCCGGGCCGGTTTGCCGCGCCTTGCCGGACACCATGCGGATTCTTGACAGCAGCGTGGGGATATCGCAAGGCTTTTGCATAAAGTAGGACGCCCCCAGGTTCGACGCCACACTGAGCGTATGCTCGCTGGAAAAGCCCGAGATGATGATGACCGCCGGACGTTCGCCTTCGGGCATCGCGGAGACCTTTTCCAGCACTGCCAAGCCGTCCAGACCGGAAAGGATCAGATCTGTGAGCACTACGTCCGGTTTCTCGGACTGGATCAGCGCGTACGCCGTCTGCCCGTCACCGGTACAGCCCACAACTTCAAAATCACCCTCCGCGGACAGGATCTCATACAGCAGCATCCTGTACTCTTCACCGGCATCGGCAATTATGACCCGCGTTTTGTTATCCATCGTATCTCCTCCGTCAATGTTTTTCATCACGGCTTTGCAATATATCTTTTTATCTGCGGCCTTGTCTAACAATCTAGCACAATAAGACGCGATTTGCAAGCATATTTTGGAAAATATTTCTATTATTTTCCAAAAAACATATCAACGACTAGGAACAGCAGGATACAAGGGGGTTATGAGCCGCCGCTCATTTTATCTATTTATGCTAAATATTATAATAAATCGG
>JAJUHI010000342.1 GCA_029267955.1 Sporobacter termitidis
AGCTCGGCCGCCTCGCTTGTGGTCATCTGGCTGGGGGCCGCCGGGAGCCGTTTCACATCCTCGTCTGCAAGATAAATAACAAGCTTTCCGTCACCGATCAGCTGTATGTCCATTTAATAACCTCCCCGCCCGGTTATGGGCAAAATCAATTCGCGTTAATATTCCTTGCGATATCCCGGCGTTTAAATCACGGCATAAAATCAACATGCATGCCGCCATGCATATAGACATGATAACGCCATCAAGGGCCGGACGCCAGTTAAAAATAATGGTAAGCATCCTCCCGCGGCGGGCTCATACGAAAATGCGCGGGAGCCGGGCGCCGAGGCGGCTGAGCAGCTCGTTTGTAATCGTCCCGCAGCTTTCGGCCACGTCCTCGCAGCGGATGCATTCGTCGCCGTCGCGGCCGATGAGGGTCGCCACGTCGCCGGGCTTGACGCCTTCAAGATGCGTGACGTCGACCAAAAGGCAGTCCATACAGATAAGGCCCACGACCGGCGCTTTCTGTCCGTTCAGCAGCACATACGCCTCCCGCGGGGCGCTGTTGCGGGGGATACCGTCGGCGTAACCGATGTTTATAACCGCCAGCTTCATGGGTCCTTTGGAGATAAACCGGGCGCCGTAACCCACGCTCTCGCCGGCGCCGATCCATTTGACGTCCCCGACCCGGGCCCGCAGGGACAAAACCGGCGCCAGCTGCGGGCGCAGGCGGGTCTCGTCGTTCCGGCACAGCGCGCCGTAGAGGGCAATGCCGGCGCGGGCGTAATCGCAGAGCAGGCCGGGGTAATTGAGGATGCCGTAGCTCTCCTGGATATGCAGGCGGCCCACAGCATACCCCTTCGCCCGCAGGGCGTTGACGGCGCCGATAAACCGGCTGATCTGGCCCAGGGTGAACGCCTCCGACGCGGAGTCGAGGCTGTCGGCCCGGCTGAGATGGGTAAACATGCCCCGGACCTTCAGGCGCGCGCAGTCGAATATGCCCTCCAACTCCGCAAAATTGTCGCTGTCGATGCCCAGCCGGTGCATGCCGGTGTCGATTTTGATATGTATATCCAACGGAATCCCGGCCTCGTTGAGCCGCCGGGCGTACTCGCCGCTCGTCACCGTCTGCGACAGCCGGTAGCGCCGGAGCAGCCGGGCGCTATCCGGCGGCGTGCTGCCCAGGATGAGCACCTCGCCCCGGATGCCATGCCGGCGCAGGGCAATCCCCTCCGACAGCGTCGCCACTGCAAAGGCTTCGACACCCGCTTTCTGGAGCACCCCGGCCACGCCCACCGCGCCGTGGCCGTAGGCGTCGGCCTTGACGACGGCCATCAGCCGGCAGGAGGGCGGCAGCAGCTGCCGGAGCTCCCTTAAGTTGTGCCGCAGCGCGTCGCGGCTGATTTCGATCCATGCCCGGCTGTTATCGGCCGGCTTCGGGGGCCGGAAACGGCCGTACAGCCAGAGGGCCAATACGGCTGATGTAAACGACAGGAGACACACCAGGCCGTACAGCACCAGCCGGTTGCCCACAAGCAAAGCGGTCAGACCGGCGAGCCTGGCCGCAGCCCGGACCAGCACAATGCACCAGGGGTGCAGGACGTAGATGAGCATGGACGCGGACCGCAGGCGCTTGTCGCTCTTGCCGCCGGACTGGAGCAGCAGCGAGAACAAAAAGTACATGACTACCGGCAGCGCCAGATACATG
>JAJUHI010000343.1 GCA_029267955.1 Sporobacter termitidis
AAATTAACTTCAAAAAGATCAACGAGTTCGTCAAGTCCGTCCGCGAGAGCCGGTTTGAGGGCTACTACGGCGGTATTCACCCCTCCGAGCGCAAGGAATTTACCGAGCATATGCCTCTGGTGAAGTTCCCCGAGCCGGACACGGTCGTCATCCCGATGTCCCAGCATGCCGGCGCGCCGGCGGAGCCCGTGGTGGCGGTCGGTGATTACGTCAAGCTCGGCCAGAAGATCGGCGAGGCGAAGGGCTTTATCAGCAGCACCGTCCACGCCAGCGTCAGCGGTACGGTGACGGCGGTGGAGCCGCGGCTGCATCCCATCACCGGCGCCCAGGTCATGTCCGTCGTCATCAAGTCCGACGGTAAAAACACGCTGCACGAGTCTGTCAAGCCGGCCGGGACCCTGGAGAGCCTGACGCCGGACGAGATTGCCGACATTGTCCGTGAAAAGGGCATCGTTGGCATGGGCGGCGCCGGCTTCCCGACGGCTGTCAAGATCAAGCCGCCCAAGCCGGTTGACACGGTGCTACTCAACGGCTGCGAGTGCGAGCCGCTGCTGACGGCCGACCACCGGGTGATGGTGGAATACGCCGACGATATCATCTTTGGCTTGAAGGCCCTGCTCAAGGCCTCCGGGGCTGAGAAGGGCATCATCGCCATTGAGGACAACAAGCCGGACGCCATTGAGGTGCTCCAGGCGAAAACCGCGGATATTGACAACATTGAGGTTGTCGTGGCCAAAACCAAATACCCGCAGGGCGCGGAAAAGATGCTGATCAAGCGCGTGCTGGGGCGGACCGTTCCGTCCGGCGGCCTGCCTGCCGACGTGGGCGCCATTGTCAGCAACATCAGCACCGTCAAGGCCGTCTCCGACGCCATCCAGAAAGGCATGCCCCTGATTGAGCGCGTTGTGACGGTCACCGGCGAGCGGATGAAGAAGCCGGGCAACTACATCGTCAAGATCGGCACCTCCGTGAAGGAAATCATCGACTACTGCGGCGGCGTTGTGGGCGACGACGTCACCGTTAAAATGGGCGGGCCCCAGATGGGCTTTGAGCTCAAAGATCTAAACGTGCCGGTTATCAAAGGCACCAACGGCATCATCGCCGTGGAAACGGTTGTCACGGAGCCGGCGGAATGCATCAAGTGCGGCCGCTGCGCCGACGTGTGCCCCATGGAGCTCAAGCCGCTGTATTTCACCAAATACGCCGGGACAGCCAACTGGCAGGGCTTTAAGGATCAATGCGTCATGGACTGCATCGAGTGCAAGTGCTGCGAGACCATCTGTTCGTCCAAGATTCCCATTGTGCGCATGATCAAAATCGGCAAACAAGCCATAAGGGAGGGTAAATAAGATGCTGATTACCCAACTTAAAGCAAAAGAAACGATTGCTTCTCTTGCCAAAGGGAAAACCGTCATCATCAACTGCCACGGCTGCAAGGAAGTCTACTTCCCCGTCGAGGAGGCAAATGAGCTGCAGAAGGAGCTGGCGGCCCAGGGGAATGTGACGCAGATCATCACCACCGACTACATATGCAACCCGGACCATCAGTGCCTCCAGCTGAAAAAGCACATGGATAAGCTGGCCGAGGCCGATACGGTGCTGGTATTTTCCTGCGGCGTCGGCGTGCAGACCGTCGCGGCGTTCCTGGAGGACAAAAAAGTCGTGGCCTGCTGCGACACCCT
>JAJUHI010000344.1 GCA_029267955.1 Sporobacter termitidis
CCCGTTGAAATTTAACCTTTTTTGTCTCTGTCGCACGCCCGCGCACTCCGCCGACAAAAAAGCTTTTCGCCTCCGGCGAAAAGGACGGGAGTTACGTATAGGACTTTTTCGATAAGCTTTATTTCCTGTCTTTTCAGCCTTATAGCAGAGAGCATTTGCCGCCCCCGTCGACGATGGCAAAGCAGGCCCGGAGGTTGCGCTTTAAGCCCGGGGTGGTGTCAAAGTCCAGCGGCTGGCACTTGCGCCGCAGCTCTTCCGGCAGGTCACTGTAAGGCGTGTCACTGAGAAGCAGCGCCGTTTCCGCCTCGTCAAAGCTAATCGGCGGGGCGGTGTTTCTGTTGGCTTGCGCGTTCATCGGGCAGCAGTACTGGCAGCGCAGGCAGTTGACCGTTGCGTGGTGCGCCGACGGGGGTATCCACGCCTCAAATTCGTCCCCCGCCTCCTCGTTATAAGCCGCCAGGCACCGGGCGTTGTCCAGCAGGAAGCGGTCCGGGCGGATGGCGCCCGTGGGGCAGTGCTCCATGCAGACCGTACAGCCGCTGCATGCCGCCGCGGTCACACAGGGCCGCCACTGGTCCGTATCCGGCTCCATATCCGTAAAATATACCTCATATCCGACGTAGCTGCCCACGCCGGGGATGTATGTAATGTTGTTCCTGCCGTATTCCGCCAGGCCCGACTGGACCGCCAGGCGCTTAATGGGGAGCCACCCGTTGGCCTTGACCATGTGGTACCCGCCGTGCTCCAGGGCGCTGCTGATATAGTCCTCCACATCGCCGCCGGAATTGTCTACCGGCGTCGGCGCGTAGACCTTGTATTCGCGCCCGTTTAAATGAAAGTACAGCTCGGCGTAGCTGTAATAGCGGACGGCCGCGATAATGACGGAACGGACGTCAAAGGGCAGTTCCGGCGCTTCGTAGCCGTATTTGGAAACAATCCATTTCTGGAAGCCGTTAAGCTCCTCCCGGGACTGAAAGGCCTCAATTTCAGCGCGCAGGTCACGGAGCCGGGATACCGGCACAACGCGGAGGTGAAAGCCGTCCTGCAGGGCGGTTGCTTTAAAATCAGGCATTTGAATTCTCCCTCAGGTTGTTATTGCAAATAATACCATATGATGAATAATAAAGCAAACAAAACCTCCGTGTAAAGAGCGGGCGGCCACGCAGGGGCGCCCCTTGGTGCACAACGAGCGATGGCTCCTTGCCTCCCCCTTGGGGGAGGTGGCGCGACGCAGTCGTGCCGAAGGGGGTAAAATCAAACTTGGCGCAGCTCCCGTAGGGCCCAAAGCGCCGCTTAACGGCGCTTTGACCTCAGCGGGCCGCTGGCATGACGTGGATTCCCGCCTGCGCGGGAATGACAAGGTGGGAGCTGGAATGACAGGTTGGGTGCGGAAATGACGGAGGCGGTATCAAAAGTTTGAGGCCCACCCGAATATATCAGATGGGCCCTGTTGTTCCGGCTTTAGACAGTACCGGCATTTTCCGTTTGCTTTTCGTCCGAGGGCGTGCCGTCCGGCAAATCCGATGCCTTGCAGGCCGCTTTATGCCGGCGGTTGCTGGCCAGGATCGTCATAAACAGGATCAGCAGCAGCAGGATGCCCTCTACGGATTGGGAATACTGGGTTTCCGACAGGCCGATGAGCGCCAGCCCGTTGACGATGATCGTGATGGAGAACGACCCC
>JAJUHI010000345.1 GCA_029267955.1 Sporobacter termitidis
CACGGCGTAATCGGAGTATTCCTCCTGGCTCTCCTTGAAGGCCGCGATGACCGCCTCGGAAAAGGTCATGGCCTCCTCCGGCGGCTCCGACTGGGCAAAGGCCGCCACGCTCTCTCCCGCCGGCTCCTCTTCGCCCGTCTCGTCGCTGTCCGTCTCTTTGCCGCCCGCTTCGTTCCCGCCCGTCTCTTTGGCATCATTCCGGGGCTTGGGAGACACGACCGCGGGCGCCGTCGGCTCCGGTATCACCGCGGTTTCCGTGACCTCGTCATTGGGGTCCGTCCCGGTGAACGCATAAGTAAAGGCCTCCGACAGCGCCGCCGTAAACTTCTTTTCTCCGGAAAAGCCCTCTCCCAGTACCGTCAGCGCCGCCTTGTAGTTGACGGTCGCGTTGATTTTTTCGCCCACCACGGCGTATGCTGACGGAAACAGCAGCTTAAAAAGCGCCGCCGCCGCGAACAGGCCGACGCACACGGCCAGCTTGACGGTGCGCGCCGTCATCCGTTCCGGATGATAACCGGACGCCCCCGCGGAACCGGACCTGCGGCGGCGAACCGGATGTCTTCTGCCCTCATATGGCCTGTATCGTTCCAATACTGCACACCTCGCCTTTGGAGTAATTATATTCATTTTTGTACGAGCATATGCAGTTTCTGGCAATTTGTCCTATCAGACAGCAAAAAGCAGAGCGGCGGGCGCGCCCTGCTTACCGATAAACAGCCAATATTAAAGTGAAATGCCGATGCGCAGGATGGAGGCCGTTATCAGCCGCTTAAAGTCGGGCGCGACCCGGCTCGCCGTCTCCTGGACCTCCTCGTGGGTCAGCTTGCTTGTGGAGATTCCCGCTGCCATATTGGAGATGCAGGACAGGCCGCAGACCTTCATCCCCATGTGGTTGGCGGCCACCGCCTCGCAGGCGGTGCTCATCCCCACCACGTCGGCGCCCATGACGCCGTAGGCTCTGATCTCGGCCGGCGTTTCAAAGTTGGGGCCGGAAACCTGTAGGTATGTCCCCTCTTTCAGCCCGATGCCCATGGCCGCGGCGGCGTTTCTGATGTGCTCGGCCAGCTCGCCGCTGTAGACCTCGCTCATATCGGGGAACCGGACGCCCAGCTCGTCGATGTTCAGGCCGATGAGGGGCGACGGGACGCCCAGCAGGATATGGTCCCGCAGGAGCATAAAGTCGCCGGGCTTGAAGTCTCTGTTGATGGCGCCGGAGGCATTCGTCAGAAACAGGCACTTGGCGCCCAAGAGCCCCATCAGCCGGATCGGCATCACAACCTCCGAGACGGAATAGCCCTCGTAATAGTGGACGCGGCCCTGCATGATCACCACCGGCACATCGTGGACATAGCCGAAAATAAACCGGCCTTTGTGGCCCGGCACGGTGCTGACGGGGAAGTCTTCAAGCTCCTGGTAATTCACCGTCGACTCAATAGTGATGCCGTCGGCGTAATCCCCGAGTCCGGAGCCCAACACCAGGGCGACCTTCGGTTTCAAATCCGTTTTTGACCGGATAAATTTAACGCTTTTCTGCAATCTTTTGTACATGGTACTCATTTTTCCCCAGACACCCTCTCCTCCAGAAATGATTTTAATCTTATTTTAATGATAATTTTATCATTTAACTCTTTTTAAGGCAATTGACATACTATAA
>JAJUHI010000346.1 GCA_029267955.1 Sporobacter termitidis
AATGCTGCCCGATTCCGCAAAATACGTCAGTGCAAAGACAGGCACCAGACAAATCCGGATGGAGGACAGTATATTCGGAACATTTTTTACCATATCACACCTACTGTTTACATCGCAAAAACCGCCGTACATCCGTCAGGCTGCTGCTTTCCACCGCCGGGCAGGCGAAGATGCTCAAATCCGGTTAAATGCCAAGGAGGTCCGCCAGGGGATTAACGTCTGTGATCAGCTTCAAAAGGGTCGTGTTTTGTACCGCTTCCGGCGAGAGCAGCCCAAGATACCGGATCATAACCGCAATGGCAAAAACGATCAGGGCGCCCTTCACCAGACCCAGGATAAGGCCGATCAGGCGGTCCGCCGTTTCGATGCCCGGCAGTATGTACACAAGATTCATCAGGTTGCCGATAATGGCGAATATGATCAGGATGATCACAAAGCTGATGCCGAACAGGATGATATAGGCCAGTGCGCCGCACAGCTTCTCCGTCAGACTGCTGGTCATCTGCTGGCCGATGGATTTAATCTCATCCCCGACCTTTTCGGCAAGTAAACCGGCCGCCTTGCTGGAGATGCCGATGTTGCGCAGGGCTTCGAAACTGATTTCAAACACATTCGCATCGTCGTCCCTGCCGGTGTCCGCATCGCCGTCCGCGCCGGTATCTGCGTCGGATTCCCCGTCGCCGTCCGCACCGGTCTCCGTATCCGGCGACTGCTGATCGTATTTGACGATGGCGTCGGAGACGGCGCTGTTAATAATGCCGCCCACAAAGGGCTTGAGCATGCCGGTAAACTCGCCGGAGTAGGTTTTGGCCACGAGATTGGCCCCGTAGATGGCAACAACGATGGCAACCAAGCCGAGAACGCCGCGGATAAAGCCGTTTCGAAAGCCGCGCCAGGCAGCAAGCGCGAGGATCAGAACCAGGACAATATCAATAGCAAGACTCAAGTTACCCGTTCCTTTCCGTTTATCTGTTATTTGGGGCGCACACCGTCGCCGAATGGGTCAGAATGAGAAGCGCCGTACCGTCGGACCGCATGATGGTCTGAACAGCGCCCGCCGTGTTGTCGAACCGGGCGCGCTCCTTCAGGTGCCGGTCGTACAGGACAAGCCCGTCGCTGTACAGCACCGCCAGATAATCGTCGCTGGCGGACATCCACAGCACCTTTTTTGCCGTCTGCAGGGTCCCCAGGGTGTTGCCGGCCTTGTCGACCGTTATGATGCTGCCCTGGTCGCCCACCATGTAATCATTGAGCGCCAGCGCCGTAAACGCGGGGCTTTCCGTGGTGTAATTGACCAGATACCGGCCGGAATAGTCCAAAAGCTGCTGACTGTTGCCGTTGGGGTGGACGAGCATCAAAGACTCGTAGCCCACCGCCACCACGCTCCCGTTGCCCAGGTATCGGATATCCAGGACAACGGAGCCGTCAAACCGGCAGGAGGCCTTTTCCGCCGGGCTGTCCAGCGAGAAAAAAACAATGCGGCTCCCCTGCTCCCACAGCGTCAATACCGCCAGGCTCGCGTTATCCGGCGACACGGCCGCCGTCAGGACGTAGCCCGTGGCCGATTCAAACCTGTAGACGCTCTGCCCGGACCTGTCATAGACGGAAACCAGGCTCTTATAAACGCCGCTGCCTTCCGTCGTCAG
>JAJUHI010000347.1 GCA_029267955.1 Sporobacter termitidis
CTGATGAACTACTACGCCGCCGGCTATGGAAAATAAACAGGAGGTTCCCATGCCCAAAATCCAAATGACAACGCCGCTGGTGGAGATGGACGGCGACGAGATGACCCGCATTCTCTGGAGAATGATCAAGGACAAGCTCCTGCTACCGTTTATTGACCTGAAAACCGAGTACTACGACCTGGGGCTGTTAAACCGCAACGACACGAAGGACCAGGTCACCATAGACGCCGCCCACGCCACCAAGCGCCTGGGGGTGGCCGTTAAGTGCGCGACGATTACGCCCAACCAGCAGCGCATGGAGGAATATCCCCAGCTCACCGAGATGTGGAAATCCCCCAACGCCACCATCCGCGCCATCCTGGACGGCACCGTCTTCCGCACGCCCATCGTCATCGACTGCATCAAGCCGGCGGTTAAAAACTGGTTAAAGCCCATCACCATCGCCCGCCACGCCTACGGCGACGTTTACAAGGCGGTGGAGCTCAAGACCGACGAGCCCGGCGAATGCACCCTGACCTTCAAGGGGGAGAGCGGCCGGGAGCAGACGCTCACCGTGCAGAAGACAAAGGGCCCTGCCGTATTCCAGGCCATGCACAATCTGGACAGCAGCATCCGCAGCTACGCAAAATCCTGCTTCCAGTACGCCGTGGACACAAAGCAGGACCTGTGGTTTTCCACCAAGGACACCATCTCCAAGGTGTACGACGGCCGGTTCAAGGCGATCTTCGACGAGGAGTTTGAAAACTACAAGGACGCTTTCAAAGCGCTGGGCATCGAGTATTTCTATACCCTCATCGACGACGCCGTGGCCCGGGTCATCCGATCCAAGGGCGGCTTTATCTGGGCCTGCAAAAACTATGACGGCGACGTGATGAGCGACATGATTTCCACCGCCTTCGGCTCCCTGGCCATGATGACAAGCGTTCTCGTGGCGCCCGACGGCGCCTGTGAGTTTGAAGCCGCCCACGGCACCGTGACGCGCCATTACTATAATTACCTCAAGGGCGAAAAGCCCGCCACCAACCCCATGGCGACGATTTTTGCCTGGACGGGCGCGCTGCGGAAAAGGGGAGAGCTGGACAAGCTGCCGCACCTCGTCTCCTTTGCCGGCCGGCTGGAACAGGCGTGCATCGACACCCTCATGAGCGGCAAAATGCCCAAGGAACTGGCCGCCCTCGCAGAGCCCGGCTTTACCGCCACCGCAGTCTCCGCGGAGGATTTCCTGGACGCCGTTGCCGCAAGATTATCATAGTAAGGACAAAGGACGCCGCGCGGCGTCCTTTAAACTTGGAAAAGAGCAAAGCGAGCCTGAGGATGAAGGTAGGGCGGGATGACCTCATCCCGCCGCTGTTCAGGAATACGGTGTTTTTCAGTTCAGCGGTTGTAGGGCGCGGCTTCCCAAGGAACCAAGCCCTCCGTCTCCAAGGCTCCTTTTGAAAGGAGCTGGCGCGTGAGCGCCTGAGGATTGTGGCTCGTAGCGCCTGAGGATTGCGGACAACATATAAAACGCCGGACGTCGGTCCGGCGTTTCAGCTTGTCGAAGAACCCGGCTATGCGTGAGCGTATGCCGGGTTTTCTGTGTTTTGTATCCTAATTATTAACGAAATGAAATGATAAAAGGAAGTCCTCCACTTCCAATTAGCC
>JAJUHI010000348.1 GCA_029267955.1 Sporobacter termitidis
GCTCTGACGAGGGCGCAGAACGCGGGTTCGTCCAATCAGGGGCCGTCTTATGACGACCTGTATAAGCAGATGATGAACCTGCGTTCCATCTACGTTGACGACAAAGGTCAGCTATCCGCCGCAGGCGAACAGGCCCTCAGAAACTTTGCCGTGTCCTACGGCGGACAGTATGCCGGGCAGCTTCTGGCGGCGTTTGGTGTCTCGGGCCAGACGACGGGCAGAGACTACAGCGGCACGGCGGCGCAAGCCGCACAATACCGCATGGCGGGCGTATCGCCGCAGCAGATCAAGACATATCTTGAGAACGCCATAGCGCAGGGGCTTGTTACCGAGCAGGAGGCGTTGCAGATCGGGCGGCAGATCGGAATATTCATCTAGGAGCTAATATATGGGTATCCTTGACAAGTACATGAATCCGAACGCCAAGACATACACACCGCCGACAATAAAGTCTCAGGAGAAGGGGTTTACGCCGCAGAAAACGAGCACGGGAAGTACCGGAGTAAAGGAGGGAACAACCCAAACTAAAAAACCCGGCGTTTTGAAATGGCTCCTTGACAACGCGGTTGCGGGCTTTTCCTCGCCGGGTGCTGATATCGGCAATGCAATCTACGCCGGCACACGGCTTATCGACCGGCTAATATTCAATCCTATAGAAATCGAACGCGGGGATACTCTGTTTCCGTGGGCAGAAGGATTCAAGCGCGACATTATTGATTCGTCCAAAAGGTATCAAACAGAGAAAGCGGCGGCCACAAATAAAGCTGCAGGAAAGACTCTTGGCGCAATTGGACAGAACGTCGTCCAGCCCGTAGCGGGAGCAATACCGGCGGCAGCTGTGGCACTGATGACAAAAGGCGCAGGCAGCACAAGCGGGACACTGGCTGGCACAGCGGCGGTAGAAACGGGTGTTGGCGCGGCGAAAGTCGCGGAGACAGCCCGACAGGCCGCAACACAGCTAGCGAGAAGCCCGAGCTTTAAGCTGGCTTTTACGCAGTCATTCGGCAATGCCTACCAGAACGCTATTGACAGCGGCGCGCCAGAAGATCAGGCGTTGATTGCTTCGACGCTCACCGGTCTTTTAAATGCCGGGGTTGAGGTTACCGGCGGCCTTGAGCAACTGCCAGAAAGTGTACGAAAGGGCGGGGCCTCCGCCATTTCAAACTGGGTAAAGACCATGTTTGACGAGGGCAAGGAGGAAGTTGTACAGGGCGTGATTGAGCGGCTTGTGTCAAAGGGCGTCTACAATCCGGAAGCGCCGGTTGCGTCCGCTACAGACCCGACAGCCGTGTTTAACCCTGTCTCTTCCGCGCAGGAATTTATTGGCGGCGCTGCCGCTGGCGGTATACTCGGCGGCGGGCAGATCGGCGCGCAGAGACTGGCAGCCGCGCTTACACCGAGAGGCACTACAACTCATCCCGCCACAACACAGCCAACCACGGCGCAGCCTGCGCCCCGGCAGACCATGACGCCGCCCTCAGCACCCAGACAGACCACGGCACAACCCGCCCCTGTCACTACACCCACGCGGTCAACTGCCCCTATTACCACAACGACCTCGCAGGAAAATGCGCAAGCGCCGGCAAGCGTGGGCGGCATACAGGTTTACCGCGGATACAACAGAAGCGCAGACGCCACGCAA
>JAJUHI010000349.1 GCA_029267955.1 Sporobacter termitidis
AAATTCCACGGCAAGGTGGTCGTCATCAAGTACGGCGGCAACGCCATGATCAGCCCCGAGCTGTTTGACGCGGTGATGGAGGACATTATCCTCCTGCAGCTGGTGGGCATCCGCGTGGTGCTGGTGCACGGCGGCGGCCCGGAAATCAACGACATGCTGAAAAAGATCGGCAAGGAGCCGAAATTTGTCAACGGCCTGCGGTATACCGACCGGGAGACCATGGAGATCGTCCAGGGCGTTTTGTGCGGCAAGGTGAACAAGGACCTGGTCGCCACCATCATCCGCAAGGGCGGCAAGGCCGTCGGCCTGTGCGGCATCGACGAGAGCCTGATTGAGGCCGTGCGCATGAACCGGGGCGACGGCGAGGATTACGGCCTGGTGGGGGATATCGCGAAAATCAACCCCGGCGTTGTCCGGCGGGCCATTGACGACAACGTCATCCCGGTGGTCGCCACCGTGGGTCTCGGCGTTGACGAGGACACGGCCTATAACATCAACGCGGACACCGCCGCGTCAAAGCTGGCGGTTGCGCTGGGGGCGGAAAAGCTCATCATCCTCACCGATACCCGCGGCGTCCTGCGGGACCCCGGAGACGACGCGACCCTGATCCACCAGATCAAAAGAGAGGAAATACCGGCCCTCATGAGCGAGGGCGTCATTTCCGGCGGTATGATCCCCAAAATCGAATGCTGCGCCGACGCCATCGACGGCGGCGTCCAGCGCACCCATATCCTGGACGGCCGCATCCCCCATTCCATCCTGATTGAAATGCTCACCGACGAGGGCGCCGGAACGATGATTTATTGAAGGGAGCCATCCTGATGAACAGCACCGACGTTAAAACCCTGTACAGCAACCACGTCATGTCCACTTACGCCCGGTTTGACGTTGTCATCGAGCGGGGACAGGGCGCCACGGTCTATAGCCCCGAAGGGAAGGAATACATCGACTTTACCAGCGGCCTCGGCGTCAACGCCTTGGGCTACGGCAACGTCAAATGGGCCGAGGCCGTCTACCAGCAGGCGCTGAAGCTGCAGCACACGTCCAACCTCTTTTACACGGAGCCCGGCGCGGAGCTTGCAAGGGAGCTGACGGGCCGCGCCGGCATGTCGGTGGTCTTCTATTGCAATTCCGGCGCGGAGGCCAACGAGGGCGCCATTAAGCTCGCCCGCAAATATTCCTACGACAAATACGGCCAGGGGCGCAGCACCATCATATCGCTTTACCAGTCCTTCCACGGCCGGACCATCACCACCCTGGCCGCCACGGGGCAGGAGCACTTCCACAACTATTTTTATCCCTTTACCCAGGGCTTTGTTCACGTGAAAGCCAACGACATCGAGGCGCTGAAGGCATCAGCGGACGGCACCATCTGCGCCGTGATGATGGAGCTTGTCCAGGGAGAGGGGGGCGTTCTGCCGCTTGATAAGAACTACGTGAAGGCGGTGGCCGACTTCTGCAGGGACAACGACCTGCTGCTGATTGTCGACGAGGTGCAGACCGGCGTGGGCCGGACGGGCAGCCTCTTTGCCTACCAGCAGTACGGCATCCGGCCCAATGTGGTCACCTTTGCCAAGGGCATCGCCGGCGGCCTGCCCATGGGCGGCATTCTGGCGGACGAAAAGTGCGACACC
>JAJUHI010000350.1 GCA_029267955.1 Sporobacter termitidis
ACCGAGGAGACCACGATGTCCAGCTTGTCGCCGGGGCGGGCAAACGGCGGCAGCTCGGCGGTGACCATCACCGCCGCGATGTTTTTCAGCTGCATATTGGTGCCCGGCGGGACGGTGATCCCCAGCTGCGAGAGCATGTTGTTCAGGCTCTGGCCGGTGAACGGGGCCTGCATGGTCTGGTCGCCGGTCCCGTCAAGGCCGACAATCAGGCCGTAGCCCATCAGGGAGTTGGAACGCACACCCTGCACCGTCGCCAGATCGCGGATACGTTCCGCGTGGACCACTTTGGGTACCGCCAGCGTCATGCCGTAGAGCAGGATGCTGAGAAAAAACAGGATAGATTCTTTTTTCATGGTCATATCAGAAAGGAGAGAGGTTCAGGAACAGGCGTTGCAGCCAGCCCATGTTCTGCGCTTCGTTGATGTAGCCGTTGCCGACGTACTCGATGCGCGCGTCCGCCACCTGGGTGGACGGCACCGTGTTGCTGCCGCTGATGGTGCGCGGGTTCACCACGCCGGAGAAGCGGATAAATTCGGTGCCCTGGTTGATGGCGATCTGCTTCTCGCCCACCACGCCGAGGTTGCCGTTCGGCAGCAGCTCTTTTACGGTGACGGTAATGGTGCCGGTAAAGGTGTTGCGCGCCGCCGCGCCGCCCTTGCCCGCGAAATCGTTTTTACCTTCGGCTTCGAAATCCGCTTTGCCGTCGCCCAACCAGCCGTTGAGTTTGGTCGGTACCGCAATCAGCCCCATCCCGGCCGATCCATTACGGTTGGCACTGGCGGAAGAACTTTTGCTGGCGCTGACGTTCTCCTGCAGCAGGATGGTCAGCGTATCGCCCACGTTACGCGGGCGGCGGTCTTCGAACATGGGCTGATAGCCGTAGTTCATGGCCTGCCCGGCCTGAAACAGTGAGCCGCCGGTGGCCGCCGGTGCCATCGGTAATGGTGTTGCCGTGGTAGGACCCTCAACGAGGGGCTTTTGCATGATGTGCGCGCAGCCGCTGAGCAGCAGCGTGCTTGCCAGCAGCGCAGCCGCCGGAATGTGCATAGACAATATTTTCATTTCAGTGTCGATAAAATGTCTGGCCGCTCGCGCGGCCAGAGAGGATTAAAGCTGGGAAAGACGCTGCAGCATCTGGTCCGATGCCGACACCGCCTTACTGTTGATTTCGTAGGCGCGCTGCACCTGAATCATGGTCACCAGCTCTTCCGCCACGTTGACGTTGGAGATTTCCACGTAGCTCTGCTTCAGCGTGCCCGCGCTCTCCATGCCGGGGTTCAGCTCGTTCGGCGCGCCGGACGACTGGGTCTCTTTGTAGAGATTGCCGCCGATGCTTTCGAGACCCGCGTTGTTGACGAAGGTAGTCAGCGTCAGCTGGCCGATCTGCTGCTCTTCCGCCTGACCGGGCACCTTCACGCTAACGATACCGTCGCTGCCGATGTTCAGTTTGGTGGCATCCTGCGGGATAACGATCCCCGGCTGAATCGGGTAGCCTTCGGCATTCACCAGCTGCCCGTCCGGGCTTTTGGAGAAGTGGCCGTCGCGGGTGTAGGCGGTGCTGCCGTCCGGCATCTGTACCTGGAAGAACCCTTCCCCTTCGATAGCCACGTCGTACTCGTCGCCGGTCTGG
>JAJUHI010000351.1 GCA_029267955.1 Sporobacter termitidis
AGCTTCAGCGGCCCGGCGGCGCGGTAAAACGCGCCCTGGCCCGGCGGAGGCCGGCCCCGGCGTTTTTGACGATGAGGATGAGAACAAGGCACAGTACGCCGATGAGAACGATGGTGCCGCCCGGCTTGAGGCCGGCGTAAAACGCGGCGAACAGGCCCGCCAGCGTGAAAAATACGGCGAAGCAGACGGAATAAATAACGGTCTGCTTATAGCTTTTACCGAACTGCATGGCGCAGGCGGCGGGGACGACCATCAGCGCCGACACCACAAGGGCCCCCACGGTGCGCGCGGCCACGGCCACCGTCACGGCGGTCAGGATGGTGAAGATAAAGTTGATTGTTTTTACCGGTACGCCGGCCAGCCGGGCGCCCCGCTCGTCGAGGGCGATAAAAAACAGCTCCTTGTAGAGTAAAACGAAGGCCAGCAGTACGGCGCAGCCGATGAAGGCCGTCATCACAAGCTCAAAATCGCCGATGGCCACAATGCTGCCGAACAGAAAGCTGTTGAAATTGGCCGCGTTTTTGACAAAGCCGGACAAAACGCCCGCCAGGCCGATGCCCGCCGAGGTGATGATGGCGATGGAGAGTTCGGCGTACCGGGGTATTTTTTTCCGGATGGCCTCGATGCCCAGCGCCGCGGCGATACAGAAGACCACCGCCCCGGCCACGGGGTTAAAGCCCAGCACAAGGCCGGCGGCCACGCCGGTTAACGACACGTGGGACAGGGCGTTTCCGATCATGGACAGGCGCTTGAAGACGACGATGACGCCGACGGCGGGGATGATGAGGGCCAAAATCAGGCCCACGATAAAGGCCCGCTGCATGAATTCGTATTGAAAGATTGCCATTTCCGCCGCCCTTTCTATTCCGCCGCGCCGCCGCGGTGCGGGTGCTTGTGCCGGTGGGTGAGCTCCTCGTCCAGGGTGGCCTTGTCCAGCTCGTGGAGCGTCTTCTCCTCCAGGCATAATACCCGCGTCACAAAATCGGCCGCCCGGGTGATATCGTGGGTGACCATGACAATCGTCAGCCCCTTTTCTCTGTTGAGCCGGGCCAGCAGCTCGTACAGCGCCGCGGTTGTCGCGGCATCGATGCCGGTGGCCGGCTCGTCCAGCAGCATGACCTCCGGCTGCCCCACCAGGACTCTGGCCAGCAATACCCGCTGCTGCTGGCCGCCCGACAGCTCGCCGAACAGGCGCGCGGCATGCTCGCCCATCCCCACAAGCTCCAGCGCTTCCCGCGTTTTTTGGCGGTGTTCCCGGCGCGGGAAACGGAATTTGCCGATCTGCGCGTAGAGATTTGCCATGACGATCTCCTCCGCCGTGGCCGGAAAGCCCGTGCCGGACGGGAATGCGGCCTGGGGGACATAGCCGACCCTCGGCCAGCCGCGAAAGCGGATAGCGTCCTCCCCGAACAGGCGGATATGGCCGGAGGACGGGGTCAGCTCCCCTAAAACAAGCCGCAGCAGCGTGCTTTTGCCGGCGCCGTTGGAGCCGATGACCGCGGCAAAATCACCGCGCTTGATGGTAAAGCCGACGCCGGTGAACACGTCCTCGCCGCCGTAGCTGAAGCTTAAATTGTCTGCCTCGATAATATGCTCCATGTAAACTCCCACTCCCGCCGGAAGCGGCGG
>JAJUHI010000352.1 GCA_029267955.1 Sporobacter termitidis
CGCTGACGTCGCAGGAGACAATACGGCCAGTATTCTTCATCAAGACGGCGGCTGTCATCGATTTGCCGCCGGGAGACGCGCAGCCGTCCACCACCAGCATCCCCGGTTTCGGTCCCGCGGCAAGTACGGCCAGCGCCGCCGCCGGGTCCTGGATATAGATGCCGCCGTCAGTAAAGGCCGCCAGCCGGTCCGGCCGGTGGGCGCCGCGCAGCTCCAGGCTACCGGGCAGCCAGTGCGCCGCCGCCTCGACGCCGTCGTCTTTCAGGGACGCCAAAACGTCCCCGGCATTTGCCTTGAGCATGTTGACCCGGACGGTGACGGGGGCGTCCCCGTTGTTTTCCTTTAAAAGCGCCGCCGTCTCCTCCAGGCCCAGCCGGCGGATGAATTCTTCCGTCAGCCACAGGGGGTGGCTGTACCGGGACGACAGCCACTGGGGCGTCATCGCACCCGCCGGGGGCGACAGCAGACTGTCCCTGTTTTCTGCCACCCGGCGCAGCACGGCGTTGACGAGCCCCGCCGCCCGCGGGTTGGCGTGCTTTCCTGTCAGGGCAACGCCCTCGCTGACGGCCGCGTTTACTGGAATTTTCGACAGAAAAAGCAATTGATAAACGGACAGGCGCAAAATATCCAGCACCTGCGGGTGCAGCTTATGAAGCTTCACCGACGAATAGGCGGCGATACAGCCGTCGATAAACAGCCTGTTCTGTATGACGCCGTAAAATATCCGAGAGGCCAGCGCCGCGTCCCGGGCATCGAGGCCGCCTTTTGTTAACGCTTTGTGCAGGGCCTCCTCCGACCGGGCTTTGCCGAGCCGGAAATCAGACAGCGCCCGCAGCGCCGTTTCCCTCGCATCTAAACGCATATGGGATGTCCCAGCAGATAGTCGGCGGCGGCCATGCGCTTGCCGCCCGGCGCCTGCAGCTCCGTGATGACAACCGAGCCGTCCCGGCAGGCCACCTCAATGCCGCTTTTCCCGGCGCCGATCAGGCTGCCGGGCGGCTGAGTCCCCGCCGACTGACCGGGGACGGCTTTGTATATCTTGAAGCAGACGCCGGCAAGCTCGGCCGTTGCCACCGGCCACGGGTTGAGGCCGCGAATCTGGCACAGGATCTCCCGCGCGGTTCTCGTCCAGTCGATGGGAGACTGCTCCTTCCGAAGAGGCGGCGCGAAGGTCGCCTGCTGATGGTCCTGCGGGATACGCGGCGCGGCGCCGCCCTCTATGGCGTCGATTGTTTCGCCCAGGAGCACAGCGCCCAGGGCGGCCAGGCGGTCATACAGCTCGCCGGCCGTCTCGTCTTCCCCGATGGCGGTCTCTTTAGTCAATATGATATCACCGGCGTCCATTTCCTCGGCCATGTACATGGAGGTGACCCCGGTGGTGGTTTCGCCGTTTAAGACGGCCCACTGAACCGGGGCGGCGCCCCGGTATTTCGGCAGCAGTGAGCCGTGGATATTGACGCAGCCGTATTTCGGCAGCGCGAGAATCTCCTTTGGCAGCAGCTTGCCGTAGGCGACGACGGCAATCAGGTCCGGCTTTAACGCCTCCAGCTGCCGCAGGGCTTCGCCGTCCCGCAGGGTAACGGGCTGATAGACCGGCGTGCCCCGGGACTGGGCCA
>JAJUHI010000353.1 GCA_029267955.1 Sporobacter termitidis
GAGGAAATCGCCGCCTACATCCGCACGGGGGAGCCCATGGACAAGGCGGGGGCGTACGGCGCCCAGGGCCGCGGCGCGGCCTTCATCGAGCGCATTGAGGGCGACTTTTTCAATGTGGTGGGGCTGCCGCTCTGCCGGCTGGCCCTCACGCTCCGGGAGCTCGGCGTTGATCTCATCGGTACGGCGCCGGTATAAGACGGCTGGACCGGAAACCAGCGCCGTCACCGGCATTGTTTAAAGAAAGGCGTGCCTACCCATGAAACGTTTTTTTAAAATGAGAGTCTTCGGCTTTTTGCTCATTTCCATTGTCATTGCCTCCATCACGCTGATCTCCGTCAACACGCGGGGGCATTCGGGCTTTATCACCAATTCCCTCATGTCGCTTTCCAAGCCTCTCAAGAGCATCGCCGCGTCTGTCGCGGACGCATACGAGAGCCTTTACGGCTATATCTATGAGTACGACAAGGTGGTGGAAGAAAATGCGAAGCTGAAAGCCGAGCTTGCCAAGCTTGAGACCCAGTACCGGGAATACACCGACGTCTCCAACGAAAACGAACGCCTGCGCGAGCTTTTAAACCTCAGCGCGCGCCACCCCAACTACAAAAAATACGACACGGCCACCGTCATCTCCTGGGCCGCGTCCAACTGGTCCTCGTCGTTTACCATCAACAAGGGCTCGTTCAACTCCGACATCAAGGTCGGCGACTGCGTGATCACGGAAAACGGCGTGCTGGTCGGCGTCGTCACCGAGGTTCTCGTCAACTCCTCAAACGTTATCACCGTCCTGGACACCACCTTTTCCGTCGGCGCCTACATAGAACGCAACGAGGAGCGGGCCATTGCCACAGGCGACTTTACGCTCATGAAGCAGGGGCTTTTAAAATTCGATTACCTGCAGGATACGACGGAAATCGTCGCCGGCGATACGATTATTACCTCCGGAAAGGGCGGCGTGCTGCCGCCGGACCTTGTCATCGGGACGGTGCAGGAGGTTCTCACGTACGACACGGGCATCCGGCGGTATGCCACCATCAAGCCCGCCGTCGATCTCCAGAGTCTCGGCGACGTGTATCTGATTACAAGCTTTGACCCCGCGGGAGAAGAAGATGAATAAGATTAAGCTGCCGGCGGTCCTGATTGTACATGTGCTTTTTATCATCGTGGTCTATATCTTTCAGACCATGGTATTCACCTATATTAAAATCGGCGGCGTGATCCCCGTCCTGCTGCCTATTGCCGTGGTGGGCATCGCCACGTTTGAAGGCAGCTCCAGCGGCGGGGGATATGGGCTACTGGCCGGCATGCTCTGCGACATTTCGTTCAACCAGTCCGTGAGCGTCATGACGGTGACGCTTACGCTGACCGGCATTATCATCGGCATCCTGTCGGAATCCGTCATGGCGCAGGGCTTCCCGTCGTATTTTCTCTGCTGCCTGGGCGCGCTTTTGCTCACATCCTTCGTGTCGATGTTTCCGCTGCTGTTTTTTGCAGAAGCGGATATGTTTGCGCTTTTCACCACCGGCCTTCAACAGACGGCGGTTTCCATGATCTTTACGTTTCCGCTTTACTTCGTCGTCCGCGCGCTGGGTTGGCAGCGGCTTGCCCCCGA
>JAJUHI010000354.1 GCA_029267955.1 Sporobacter termitidis
GATGATGCAGCTGGTGATCACGCCGGCTGCGTTTCTCGTGATGGCGGTGTAGGTAGAATAGAACTGGATGAGGCCTTCTGCGTCGGCGGCGACATCCTTGGACTTGGCGATGCTGGTCACCGTGCCGACGCTCAGTTTATCACCGGCGGAAGCGCCCAGGTCTTTGGCATTTTCAACGGCTTTGACGATGGCGTCAATATACCCGTTGATATGCACCGTGACAGAGGCTTTCAGGTCCGAATCCGCAGCATAGCCCTGCTCGTCAACGGCGATGCCCTTGACCTCGGCGGCTGTCTTGCCGATGACGTAATCGGCCAGCGTCGCGGCCTGCTCGTTCCATTCCTTGCCGATGGAAGACGCCTTCTTCATGCCGTAGGCGTCGCCCAGCTCGTTCTTTGTCTTGAATTCCGTATCCAGGGGGGTTGTGATTTTACCGGTGGCGTCGAAGTTGGCCTTGGACTGGGCCGTGTCGATGACGCAGTCGGTAATTTTGCCGTCGGCGTCAACCGTAACGGCGACGATGACGGAGTCTGCCTGGGCTAAGCCCTCGCTCTCGCCGGCGTCCGTTGATTTGGCAATGGACGTGACGATGGCAAGGCCGGTTTTCACCGGGTTGCCCGTTGCGGGAGTTGACGTTTCCGGCGCCGACGGCTCCACCGAGGGGGAGGCCGAAGGCGTTGCCGGGCTCTTTGGCGCGCAGCCGACAAGCAGTGCGGCAGCCGTGACGAGCACAAGCAGCAGCGCAAAGGTCTTTTTCATAATTTTCCTCCTACAATTAACCTAAATTTATTTCAGGCGCAGCCTCAAAAATGCCGGCGCGGTCAGCTTCAGCAAAATTGAGGTTGCGAAACCCGTAACGATGCCCGATACGAGCAGTACCGGCAGATAGAGCCACAGCGCGGTTTTCAAAATGGCGCTGGCGGCGGCGATCTGGCCCACGTTGTGGAAAATGGCGCCGGCAACGCTGATAAGCAGATACGTCATACGGTCTTTGAACACAGCGAGTAAAACCGCCATGACGATAAAAGCCAACAGGCCGCCGGAAAGGCTCAGGATACCGGCCACCGTGCCCCGCGTTGTCAGGACAAACGCGGCCTTCAAAACTACGATGGCCAGCGCGTCGCGCTTGCGCAGGTAAAACAGCGCAAACATCACCACAATATTGGCTAGGCCTAGCCGTATGCCCGGCACGGGCGCCGGGATCGGCAGCAGGCTTTCCAGAATGGAGAGGACGATGGCCAGCGCGAACAGGAGCGCCAGAAGCGCCAGTCGGCCTGTGCTGATTTTTTTATTTTTCATATCCATCGCTATCTCCAAAATTCCAGCTGTTCATACGGGCCGGCAGGCGCGCATGCCGCGCCTTAACCGATGATAAGGTCCGGTTCGTCCGGATTCTCCGGCCCGCTGGAGACGATTTTAATATAGACCTGATTGGGCAGGCAGGCGGCAAACTGGCCGGCGCGGCGCAGGCGGCCGGCATCGATGCAGATTTTATCCGGACAGTCCGACTCCACAAAGGCGATGCTGCCGTCGGGATACACCGTAAAGACAACCTCCGGCAGCTGCTCTAAGGAAAAGGTCTGGCTTACCCCTTTCGACAGGTCCA